>CAZMAC010000372.1:0-3744 GCA_964564085.1 uncultured Hyphomicrobiaceae bacterium | reverse complement strand
CCTTTCCGATGCCGGCTGGAGCGATCTGCGGTCAAAACTCGCGGACACGGCTTTTTTCGACACTCATTAGAGAAATCGCTCGTCAGGAGCTAACTTGTCGCGCCGATCTTTGTCAAAAACCTTTGATAATCCGCCGTCGGAAAAAGCGGAATATCCCCATTTAACGCCTGCGCTACCGGCACCCACAAAAAGCGCTCATCATAATCGGCTTCGAGGTTACGCAAATCATCACGACGATTGAAACTTTCGTCGAGAAATCTTGCGTTATGAATGAAGATGATTTCGTGATATTGGCGACCTTCATAAGTGAACCGATTCTGGATGACGTCCAGTTGCGCCAAAACCTCGATATCGGCGCCAAGTTCTTCGACGATCTCGCGCTTTAATGCGGTCTCTGAGCGTTCTCCAAATTCAACATGGCCGCCGAGAAGACGATAAAAGGACTGCTGCTTTACTTTGTCAAAGCCATCGGAAACCAGTAGCCGCCCTTCGGCATGAAAAAACGCCATGGCTTTGACTTTGATGACCCCGCTCGCCATTCGCCGCCTCGGATGGAAAAGATTCGCAATAAATCGATGGGAACGCGCCTATCGCCGGACCGCAGATCTTGCCGCTTCCGTCACAGCCTCTGACGTAATGCCGAAATGCTTATACAGAGCGGGCGCCGGAGCAGATGCGCCGAAGCCTGTCATGCCGATGAAGACGCCCTGAGGTCCGATCCATTCATCCCAGCCCAGCCGGACACCAGCCTCAACCCCAATGCGCGGCGTATCGCCAAGGACAGCCTTGCGGTAATCCTCCGACTGCTGACGGAATAATTCCCAGCAAGGCATCGATACCGCCGCAGCTGCAACCCCTTCTTCTTCCAACGACTTCGCGGCCGCCAGCGCAAGCTGGACTTCAGAGCCAGTGGCAAGGATCGTCACTTGCCGGGGAGCAGAGGGCTCGTGGACGACATATGCGCCCTTTGCGCTCGCATTTGTGTCAAGTTCTGCGCGGTCCGGCAGAGCGGGCAATCCCTGGCGCGTCAGGCACAAAACCGCAGGCGTTTTTTCAGACGCCAGCGCGACCGCCCAAGCTTCCGCCGTTTCCATCGCGTCAGCAGTGCGGAAAACCATGAGATTCGGGATGGCTCTGAGCGCGGCAAAATGCTCGACCGGCTGATGCGTCGGCCCATCCTCGCCGAGGCCGATCGAGTCATGCGTCATGACGTGAATGACACGCAGACCCATCAAAGCGCTGAGGCGGATCGCCGGGCGGGAATAGTCCGAGAAGGTCAAAAATGTGCCGCCATAAGGAACAATACCACCATGGAGAGCCATGCCATTCATGGCAGCGGCCATCCCGTGCTCTCGCACGCCGTAATGGATGTAGCTTCCGGAAAAATCATCCGACGTGACCGGTTTCATTGCCTTGGTCTTGGTGCCGTTAGAGCCGGTGAGATCGGCGGAGCCGCCGATAAGGCTTGGCAGGGCTGGCGCCAGCTCCTCAAGCGTGGCCTGCGACGATTGTCTCGTCGCCAGTTTCGGTTTATCGGCCGCAAATTTGGATTTAATTCGCGTAACGGTTCCAGCTAGCTCTGACGCTATGTCGCCCGATACCATGCGCGTCAATTGCTCCCCATGCGGATCATCTGCGACGCGCTTAAGCCAGTCCTCTCTTTGCGATTTTCCGTGAGATGAACAGGACCGCCAGGACTGAAGCACGCTCTCAGGGATTTCGAAAGGCGGATGAGACCAGCCGAGTGTCTGGCGCGTATTCGCAATTTCCTCTTCGCCGAGCGGTGCGCCATGCGTGGCGGCCGTGCCCTGCTTATTCGGTGAGCCATAACCGATGATCGTCTTGCAGGCGATGAGGCTGGGCCGGTCGCTTTTCCGCGCTGCTTCGATTGCAGCATTGATCTCTTCGGTCTTATGCCCATCGATCTGCTTGACATCCCACCCCGCAGCTGCAAAGCGTGCGGGCTGGTCCGTCGAGGTTGACAGTGACGTTGGCCCGTCGATGGAAATGCTGTTGTCGTCAAACAGGACAATCAACTTGGAGAGGCGGAGATGCCCGGCCAGATCGATGGCCTCATGGCTGATGCCTTCCATCAGGCAACCGTCACCGGCCAGCACATAGGTATAGTGATCGACAAGACTGTCACCAAAGCGGGCATTGAGGAGCCGTTCGGCGAGCGCCATGCCGACACCGTTCGTTAAGCCCTGCCCGAGAGGGCCGGTGGTCGTCTCGATACCCGGCGCATGGTCATACTCCGGATGTCCAGCCGTAATCGATCCGAGTTGACGGAAATTTTTGAGCTGCTCCAGCGTCATCTTCGGGTAACCCGTGAGATAAAGCAGCGAGTATAAAAGCATCGAGCCATGGCCTGCCGACAGGATGAAACGGTCGCGGTCCGGCCAATCGGGCGCGGCTGGATCGAATTTCAGAAACCGCGTGAAAAGCACGGTTGCCACATCCGCCATGCCCATCGGCATTCCGGGATGGCCCGATTTGGCGGCTTCAACGGCGTCCATTGATAAGGCCCGGATCGCGTTGGCTAGATCATGATGTGCCGCTGTTGCCGCCTGGTTTTGAGTCTTCTCCAAAGTCACGTTTCTCTCCACTCGCCGCCGATTTCGGATTCTTTCTAAGATCGAATCAGGTCAGAATAGGAAAATTCCGAAAGATCTCCTTGATAAAAGGGCTATTTCCTCAACCGGGTTCCATTCTGAAATTATTCAACTTGGCTAATCAGCGCCAAGGTTATCACTATACCGTAAGTCGACTGTAAGAGCACTAAAGCTCAAAAGGTACCACCCTTTGCCGCTGTTCACCCAGCCCTTCAATGCTGAGCCGCATAACATCGCCGGCTTTTAAAAATTGGGGGGGATCCATGCCAAGTCCGACCCCTGGCGGCGTGCCCGTCGCAATGACATCGCCGGGCATCAAAGTCATAAAGCGGCTGATATAGCTGAGCAGAAAGGGGACATGGAAAACCATCGTCGCCGTGCTGCCTGATTGACGGCGTTCTCCATTCACATCGCAAAACATTGTGAGATTGGATGGGTCGGGCACTTCATCCTTGGTGACCAGCCAGGGGCCGATCGGCCCGAATGTGTCGCAGCCCTTGCCCTTCGTCCATTGTCCGAGCCGCTCAATTTGAAACTCCCGCTCCGACACATCATTGACAACGCAGTAGCCTGCGACATAGTCGAGCGCATCGCTCTCCTCCACATAACGGGTCCTGGTTCCGATGACAACGCCGAGTTCGACTTCCCAATCGAGCTTGACGGACTCTCTCGGCAGCATGACCGCGTCATTCGCGCCGATGATGCAGGAGGTGGCTTTATGAAACAGGATCGGCTCGGTCGGGATCGGCTGTCCGGTTTCTTCCGCATGGTCGGAATAATTGAGGCCGACGCAGATGAATTTTGGGACCTGCCCGACACAAGGGCCGATGCGCGGCGCGCCATAGATCAATGGCAGGGAATTCGGATCGATCCCGGCGAGATTGGTAAGTATGTCGGGTGCAAGGGTTGCGCCGGTAATGTCCGATATGTGCGCTGAAAGATCACGGATCTTACCATCCGCGTCGATCATGCCGGGCCGCTCATTCCCGGCTGGCCCAAAGCGCAAGAACTTCATCGCCGGCGTCCTCTCCCTTAATCCGCTCGTTATTGTTAAAATTGCGGACTGTGACGCCTCGTAGTGCATCGATCCAAACGGAGGCGACAGCCGGAGTTTGGTAAAATTGATGCAAAA
>CAZMAC010000371.1:0-3750 GCA_964564085.1 uncultured Hyphomicrobiaceae bacterium | reverse complement strand
AAGGTCGGCTTCGGTGATGAACAGATGTGTTCACACATTTTCCACGCACGTTATCGCTTGGGCTGCGTACTCGGCTTCCAGCCGTTTCAGCCCATAGCCAATGTGATTACGTTGAACCAGGCTGACGGCCATGGCGTCGTTTCTGGCAAGGGCACGTCTCGTCTCCGTGAGTTCCGCCATGAGATCGTCAGCGATGCCATGCGTAACTCGACGTGCAAGGCTGTACCACATCCGCGCCGCCTGGAAGTAAAGCCGATCCCACGCCTCTCTGAGTGCCTTGTTACCGATGAGACCAGCAATTAAAAAGTGCTTGTCATGGTTGATACGCCAGTATTCCTGGATGTCGAACCCTCTGACGATAGCTTCGGTTCTGTAGATGAGCGTATCCATGGTTTGAATATGCCCGATTTCGATACATCGGGGGTTCATCTCACCAATCAATTCCGCAACTTTGAGACGCATCAGGTAGATGTCATGAATGTCAGAAAAATTAGGCGCCGTAACAATCGTACCGACGCCATCGCGTGGTTCGATGAGACCGTCTTGGGCAAGACGCTGAAAAACAGATCGAATGGGCGTGCGGCTGACGCCGAATTCCCTCGCCAGGTCTGCTTCTCGAAGCCTCGTGCCTGGAGGATAATCAAGCAGGCAGATGCGGTTCCGCAAAGTGTCGAAGAGCAATTCAGGATCGACCCGCGTCCGCCGGTCGTCCTCTTTGTGCGCTCTCGGCTCAATGTTCATGGAGCAAGCGTCCGTACCCCGTGATTTGATCGTTGATGCCAGCTAATCTTAGTGTGTCCCAGATCATCGCTTGATTGCTAGCGACGACCGGCTTCCCGGCCTGTTCTTCGATTGCTTGCACAACGTCGAGTGTGCGCAACGCGCCACAAGAGACAAATATGGCGTCGGCTTCGGGACGATCAATTGATAGCGCGAACTCAGCGATAAAATCTGGGGCAACGCGGACCATGTCGCTGTCGCGTTCGATGTTCAGTCCTTCAATCGAGAGTACTTCGAACCCCGCTCGCTCCAGGTAAACGCGCTCACATGCGTTGATTTCGTCGAGATAAGGCGTGGCGACGACGATGGATCGCGCATTGAGTGTGCGCAGTGCGCGCATCACGCCTGTTATCAGCGACGTAGCCTTAGCATTCGGCGCTCCCTTTTTTAGTTCAGCAAAAACGCGTTCTTCGCCGATGACGAGGCTGCCTGATGTGCAGGCGTAACAAATGACATTGAGAGAACCGTCAGGAAGCAACGTGCTGGCACAGTGAACGAGTAGATCGGCCTGGGCCGCAAGGCTCTCGTTCGTGATGGAGTCAGGAATGGCAGCACGGGCGAAGTGCATTGCCACGCCTTCCGGGCGCAAATGCATGACGTCGTCCTGGACCGTCTGTTCGGTGGCAAGCAGTACATATCCGATCTTTCCGCGGGCGTGACGCCCTTCATCGAACCGGATCTCGCGCTGGCTCGAGCCCTCCTTTGTGGTACGAGCTCTCATGGTATGAACTCCAAAATTGAAGTTGCTGCATACAGCATCAGTTGCAATCAGGGTGAAAAGGGTACATGAACAGCGATATTCAAACAAGGTGTACACATCAAGGGTCTGGAAGTTTAGGTATGCTCGATCAGGCACGGCAGCGGACAGCAGAGTTTCAGCAGCGGCTCAAAGATGCCGGCATAGAGATCGCGATACTGACGGATGAAAGCTCGATCGCCTATTTGGCTGGCTTCTGGGGTTATCTGTCAGTCGAGTTCGGACGCCCAACATTTCTCATCGTCCGTCCCGACGAAACTCCCATCGTCCTAACGCCGCTGATGGAAAGCGAAATGGTGTCCGCGATGACCTGGGTCGACAATGTGATGACCTGGGAGGATTCCGGTGAGAACCGCTGGGAAAACGTGTTGCGAAAGGCAATCGTCCGTGCGCCGGCATCTCTTGCGGTAGAGCTCGGCGCGCTACCGGCGATCGCGCGCAACTTTTTTGACGATATGATGCCGTCAACGAAACTCACGGACGTCTCGCCGGTGCTTGGTACTATGAGGATGATAAAGTCCCCGGAAGAGATCGAGGTCATGCGGCAGGCCGGCCGGATCGCCGGTGCCATGATGGAGGCAGCTGAGGGCGCGCTTGCCGAAGGTGCGCCTGAATACGAAGCCGCACTCGCGGTCATCAACGCAGGGAGCCGCAAGGCCGCCGGTTTTCTCACCGCACGTGGATGGGACGCGTTCGTTTCGCCGATGATCCATAATCTTCAGATCATGCAGTCGGGGCGTGATACGTCCATGGTGCACCGCCGCGCCAGCGTGAAATTGCTGGAAAAGGGCGATCCGGTTTACTTCTGCTTCTGTAACATGGCGCAGTTCAAGCTCTACAAACTCGGATTTGATCGCATGTTTTTCATCCGTGAAGCATCTGATGAAGCGGTTCGAGTTCAACAGGCAGCAATTGACGCACAACAGGCAGCAATCGCCGCCATTCATCCTGGAGTGACGGCGGAATCGGTCGCGGAGGCCGCAAACGTCGTCTATCAGGAACGCGGCTTTGAGACGGGCTATCGGACGGGGCGTTCCATCGGGATGTCGTATCTTGAAACGCCGGAGTTGAAATCTGGAGATAAAACCATCCTACAACCTGGCATGACGTTCGCGGTTGACGGAGGTATCAGTCTCGACGGTAGTCTTGGAGGGCGCATTGGCGATTCCATCGTCGTGACGGAAGACGGTTGCGATTATTTGACAAACTATCGACGTGAAATCCTCCTCGTCGACCGATAGGCGTTGGTGAGCAACACAATGCGTGTAGGTGTCTTTCAAAGCGACACGTCTGGCCTGACGCCTGAGCGACGTATCGGGCGTTTGCACAAAGCAGTTAAGGCGGCAAATGTTGACCTGATAGTCTGCCCCGAGCTGTTTGTCTCCGGTTATGCCGCGGGCGACGATGTGAAACGATTTTCCGAACCATCTGATGGCCCCTGTGCACAGAAGATCGCGCAAGTCGCGCGCGAAACCCACACAGCCATTGTCTACGGTTATCCCGAAGCGGCCGACAGCGTTCGATACAACTCTGCGCAATGCTTCGACGCCCAGGGTGTATCGCTCGCCAATCATCGAAAACTCGTGCTGCCGCCAGGGTTTGAGGCTGATGTTTTAACTCCTGGCGCAGGGCTGACGCTGTTTGAGCTTTGCGGAATCAGAATGGGACTTCTGATCTGCTACGACGCTGAATTCCCTGAAGCGGTCCGTTCGACCGCCGAAGCAGGTGCACAGGTGGTTATTGTCCCGACCGCACTCGGTTGCCAGTGGGGCGTGGTGGCGAACCGGGTCATGCCTGCACGCGCATTCGAGAATGGCGTTTATCTCCTTTACGCCAACCACACTGGGGTCGAATGCGGCGTGACCTATCTCGGAGGAAGTTGCATCGTCGGACCGGATGGAAATGATCTGGCCAGAGCTGGTGACGCGGAAGAGGTCATCTCAGCAAAGCTTGACCCGGCACGTGTGACTGCATCTCAGGCTAGGCTGCCCTACCATCAGGATGTCCGGGCCCTGCGTGCCAGACTTGTGTAATCGCACAGGACTTCCGTGGTCATTTCAATGGCAGCTTGGGGTAACGTTGCGAAAAACTCTGGTTGAGTACAGCACGACCGGTCATCGGTCGAAGCAGAAGTGTCGAAGTATTGACCTAGAGTATTTTCAAGCGAAGTGGATACCGGTTCGCGTGAAGAAAATGCGCCAAAAGAACAAATT
>CAZMAC010000370.1:0-3750 GCA_964564085.1 uncultured Hyphomicrobiaceae bacterium | reverse complement strand
CGTCTCGGCTATAGCCTGTTGAGTCTCCGCTATAGCCGGATGAAGAGTCAGGCCGGCGGCGGACAGGCTTGTAGGGCTTATAATCGCGGTAGCTCGGCTTATAAGCATAAGAGACGCGATCATAATAGCCGGGCCCGGCTTGTGCGTAACGCTTGCCGTGGCTTTGCGTTTTTGCTGACGCATACGGCTTGCTGCTACCGCGCGCTTCATGCGCATCGACCGGCTGCAGCGCGTAAGTGCCCCCGACATAGTTGCCGGTTGCCGCACCGCTGTCAGACGCAGGCTCAACCGGAGCAAGCGCGGTCCGCTTGATGGTTGCCGGTTCATAGACCGGCGTTGTCGACGCTTTCCAATAGGGAGCGTTCGATGGCTGGCTTCCTGTTACCGTATGATCGGGATAACCGTAAACCGGCTCCGACGGAATCGGTATCGATCCCGCTTTGCTGTAACGCTTACCCGAAACATCGTCATAGGAAATTCCCTGATAACTGCACCCGGCCAGGGAGACCGCAAGACTGATAGCAAAAATCGACGCAACACGCTTAACAGATAAGCGCTGCCGAAACGAAAACTGACTGGAAATCATGGCCGCACCTCACATCCAGGGAGAGTTTTGCAGCCAGCCCGTTAAAAGATATTTAAAATCCCATCGTTTTTGACGCAATTCTTCATCCATGTGCCGCAAGACTATCGGCGGGGGCCTGTTTGCGGTCGAACATGCCGTAATCCCGGATCACACCGGCCACGCGCAGACGATAATCTTTGAAATATTCGAAGCGGCCCTTGGCCTGCGCGTGACGGTGTGCATGGAGTTTGCGCCATTCGGCCAACGCCGCCTCATCCCGGAAGACCGACAGAGACAGAATCTTTTTCTCGTTCGTAAGGCTCTGGAAGCGCTCCACCGAGATAAATCCGTCGATCTGCTCCAAGAGCGGGCGTAAACTCGCGGCAAGATCGAGATAAGCCTGTTTGTGCTCAGGATGGGGTTCAACTTCAAAGATGATAGCGATCATAGTTTGACCTTTGGTACGTGTGGAGCCGAGGCGAGCTTGAGAAAGATACGATCCTCCCGGCGCAGGAATTTCTCCTCTTGAGCGAAGCGGTAATTCTTCTGTCCGACAGGATCGGCGGCCAGACGGCTCCGATACGCTTCATAAGCCGCCAGGCTGGCAATATTGTAGACGCCATAGGCCTCGGTTGACGAGCCTTCATGGGGTGCATAATAGCCGATCAGATCGGCCCCGCAGCGCGGAATGACCCGCCCCCAAGTCTGTGCATATTTTCTGAACTGATCCTGTTTCGCCGGGTCGATCTCATAGCGGATAAAGCATGTAATCATCGTGCACTCCTTTGATCGCTAAAGACTTGCACATTGCATTGCAAGAATGCTTCGATTAACATCGAACTATGAAAGAAGGCCCTGATATTGCCCGTCTTGCCGCGCTTATCGGCGACCCGGCGCGCGCCAACATGCTCACCGCGCTTATGAGCGGGAAAGCGCTGACCGCAAGCGAGTTGGCGAATGAAGCCGGTATCACATTGCAAACCGCCAGCTCCCATCTTGGCAAACTTGAAACGGCAGCGCTGATCCGGCAGCGAAAACAGGGGCGCCACCGTTATTTCGCTCTGGCAGGCGATGAAGTCGGCAGCGTTCTGGAAGCGATGATGGGGCTTGCGGCCAAATGCGGTCATCTACGTACCCGCACCGGGCCGAACGACCCTGCCCTGCGTAAAGCGCGCATTTGCTATAATCACCTGGCGGGCGAGTTGGGTGTTCTGATGATGGATCGTTTCAAGGAACGAGAACATATCATCGAGACCGGCGGTGATCTTGAGCTAACGAAACACGGCGTGCAATTCCTGACCGGCTTCGGTATCGACGTTCAGCACCTTGGCAAACAGCGCCGGCCCCTTTGCAAGTCCTGTCTAGATTGGAGCGCCCGGCGAACACATCTCGCCGGTTCGATCGGCACTGCCTTGCTGCAGCGGTTTTATGATCTTGGCTGGGCGAAACGCCAGGAGAATTCGCGGATCGTAGCGTTCTCCGTCAATGGCGAACGCGAATTTTGCGGTTTATTCGGAGGCCTGGCTAAGAAATAAGCGGCACGAAGCGCACGGGCAGCAGATCCTCCGTCTCAATACCTTTGGCCGTTTTTTCAACCAATACAAGCTTTTGCCCGAAAAATCGTCCGCCAAGCGGCAGGATCATGCGGCCGCCCTCTTTAAGCTGACCGACGAGCGCTCGCGGAACCTTGGAGGCTGCCGCCGTGACGAGGATCCGGTTGAACTGACGCGGCTCCGGCCAGCCTTTCGAACCATCGCCAGCGATTGCGTTGATGTTGGCGATACCCAAAGCTGCGAAGCGCTTCCGTGCTTCTTCGAGCAATTCGGCGTGACGCTCGATCGTGTAGACTTGGCGGCAGAGCCCGGCCAGGATCGCGGCCTGATAGCCCGAACCGGTGCCGATTTCGAGAACGTCATGATCGGCTTCAATACCAAGCTGTTCCGTCATATAGGCAACGACGAAAGGCTGTGAGATCGTCTGGCCGCAGGCGATCGGCAGGGCGATGTCGAGATAGGCGGCATCGGCGTCTACGGGGCCGACAAAAATATCTCGCGGCACATGGGCGACAGCAGCCAAAACGCGCTCATCGTGAATGCCGCGCTCGCGCAGATGCTCAATCAGCTTACGCCGGCGATCGGCCTCGATTGTCATCGCATTGCCGCCGCTTTCGCTGCGCCCTTCCAATTTTAGCGAGTAATGACAGAAGCTTAAACTGTTTCCCCGCCGAGATCGAGCATCAGTTTCCGGCATGTTTCGACATGCGTCAAATTCAAATAGAGCGGCGTGACCGAAATCGCCCCGTTTCGCAAAGCCCAGAGATCGGTGCCTTTTTCCGGCTCTGAAAGCTGGCGATTGAATCCCAGCCAGTAATAGGGCTTACCGCGCGCATCCGTGCGGTCGACGATCCGTAGATAATCCTGATCGCGCTTGCCTTGCGCCGTGACCTCAATACCGGTGACGGCGTCCGGCTCGCAATCGGGAAAATTCAGATTCAGCATGATATCGGCTGGCCAGCCTGTCCCTATCAACTTGCGTACGAGTGCCGGGCCGTGGGCCATCGGCGTTTGCCAGTGCACCTCGCCGCGCTTGTCGTAATTGACGGCCTGGCTTAGCGCGATGGACGGAATGCCTAACAGCGTGCCCTCGATCGCACCCGCTATCGTGCCGGAATAGGTGACATCATCGGCGATGTTGTGGCCGGCATTGACGCCGGACAGGACGAGATCCGGCGTTTGATCATGGAGGATGTGGCGCACGCACATGATAACGCAATCCGTCGGCGTGCC
Organism: uncultured Hyphomicrobiaceae bacterium; assembly: GCA_964564085.1. GTDB lineage: Bacteria > Pseudomonadota > Alphaproteobacteria > Rhizobiales > Rhodomicrobiaceae > JAHQVI01. The sequence continues at coordinate 399 of CAZMAC010000370.1, read as the reverse complement.
TTTCACGGCATAAGTCCGCTCGCTGAGCTGACGCAGCCGGAGCGGTTCATGCAACGTCAGCGAATGCGCCGCCCCGCTCTGATCCGTTTCCGGCGCTACGACCCAGACGTCTTCGCTCAGCTCCGATGCGATCTGCTGGAGGACGTCGAGCCCCGGCGCTTCGATGCCGTCATCATTGGTAACGAGGATGCGCATATGGCTCCTTAACTTATGTTTCCATCTATCAATGGAGACCTTTGCAACATACCCGGGTCATCCCGGAAACGCCGCAGGCGTTGTCCGGGACCCACTCGCTTCACTGCAAGCACTTTGTCAGCGGCGAGGCGAGCAGGCCCCGGATCAGGGTAAGCGATCAATCTTTTGGTGATGGATTAGCTTTGCTCCGTGAGACGTGTTTGG
>CAZMAC010000369.1:0-3761 GCA_964564085.1 uncultured Hyphomicrobiaceae bacterium | reverse complement strand
TGGCTGCCGTCGACCAGCACGGGGATGCCGCGATCGTGAGCGATCCGGACAACCTCCTTCATTGGAACCACCGTACCCAGAACATTCGACATGTGCGTGATCGCAACCATTTTGGTGCGCGGGCTGAGAGCAGCTTCAAAATCCTCAATCCGGAATTCGCCGTCCGGCGTGACCGGCACCCAGTTCAGCTTAGCGCCGTGTCGCTCACGGTAATAATGCCACGGCACGATATTAGAGTGATGCTCCATGATCGTTAGCACGATCTCGTCGCCCTCGCCGATGCGCATCCCGCCGAATGACTGAGCGACTAGATTGATCGCTTCGGTCGCATTCTTTGTAAAGATGATTTCCTGCTCGGAGGCAGCGTTCAGAAATTGTGCAGTGATCTTGCGGGCGCCCTCATAATTGTCGGTGGCCGCATTGGCGAGGAAATGCAGCCCGCGGTGAACATTGGCGTACTCTTGCGAATAGGCGCGCTGGGTCGCATCTAGAACCGCCTTCGGCTTTTGCGCGGAGGCAGCATTGTCGAGATAAACCAGCGGTTTGCCGTAAATCTCACGCGACAATATCGGAAAATCCTGGCGGATCTTTTCGACATCGAGCGCCGGTCTTGTGTGCTCGGTTTGTGCCGCTTGTCTTCTGTCGGCAGCCATGCTCATCTCCATTTTGCCTCCCAAGCGCTTTGCCGATAAGGCCGACGCCAATCAGATGGTCTTGCGCGTCAGCGTCCAGCCATTGCGCGATGCCCGGCAGCCATCCAGCCCTTCAAACCGGCCGGCATCGTAAAAACATGCTTGAAGCCCAGCTTGGCTGCACGTTGCGCTGCATAACGGCTGGGCGCTCCGACATCGGAACAATAAAAGATCAAGGTTGCATCCGCCCCGCCCGGAATGTCGGCCTCGGTGAATTCGGCCGGGTCAAGGTTGATTGCGCCCGGTAAATGCCCGCTCGCCCAGCGGCGGCGCGGATTGACGTCGATCACGACAGCCGCCCCTTGTGCAATCAGCTCAGCCGCCTCTTCAACGGAAAGCTCGGGGAATGTGGTCGCCGTTGACATTCGCCGCCTCCTTTTCGCCCCTCGGCCGCCGGCCAGCTATCTCAGCCAGCGCGCCGTCTTATCGATCAACACCTCACGCAAGCCTTCATGCTCGACCTGATCGATCACTTCGCCGACAAAGGCCTGAATGAGCAAAGATTTCGCTTCGTCCTCAGTAATGCCTCGCGCCCGCAAATAAAACATCAAATCTTCGTCGATTGCGCCGGATGTCGCACCGTGATTGCACTTCACATCGTCGGCGTAGATTTCAAGCTCCGGCTTTGCGTCAAATTCCGCGTTCTCGGAAAGCAGCAGCGCCTGCGCCATCTGGCGGCCGTCGGTCTGCTGCGCGCCGGGACGGACCATCACCTTCGCCTGGAATACGCCCTGGGCGTGATCGGCCAGTACCGCTTTGACATGCTCGCGGCTTTCGCAGCCAACAGAGTCATGATTGACCACCAGCGTCATGTCGCAATGCTGGCGGTCGTTCAGAAGCTGCACGCCGTAAAAATGCCCACGGGCCTGGTCGCCGTTGAATTTCAGGAATGTCTGATGCCGGCACAAAGCTGCGCTATCGGCAAAATTCACGGCCAGATAATCCGACTTTTCCGACAGATCCACCATAACGCTCGAAAGATGCTGCGTCTTAGCATTCTCGCTCGAAAGCTTGTAATGGCGCAATTTGGCGCCTGCCGCAACTTTGACTTCGGTGACGCAGTTGGTCTGAACTGGCAAATCGCTGAGCGATACGAAGTTCTCGATCACGGAGACTTGTGCATCTTCCTCTGCAACGATGACATTGCGCAGGAATGCGGCCATTGGCTCATCGCCGGCTGCGACATGGATGAGATGCACCGGACGCTCACAAACGGCGTCTTTGCCAACATGCAGAACGAAGCCGTCGCTCATCAGCGCACTGTTCAGCATGCTGACGACTTCACCCTCCTGTGCGTTCGTCTTGCCAAGCGATGCAAGCACCCAATCGGCCGGCGCATAAAGCGCTTTGGCCAGGCTCATCAGCTCAACACCAGCCGGCAGATCGCCAAATGACGACAAATCCTGGCTGAAATGGCCATTGACGAATACCAGCTTGATCGCATCGATCTGCGCGGCATCGCCAAGCGCTTCTTCGATCTGCGCAGCCGTCGCGCCCGCTTGGGTTTGCAACGGCGGAAAAGCCTCGCTCACCATCCGGCGCAGATCGGTATATTTCCATTCCTCGACGCGGCGATGTGGCAGGCCGACCGCAGTAAAGGCCGTCATCGCGTCTTCGCGCATGGAGCGGATCGCCTCAATCGCACTGCCCGGTAGGCGATCGGCGACGGCCTGGTAATGACGGGCGATCTCGGCAGCCGCGTCCTTCGGGCGCTCACCGCCTGCCGCTTCCAAGTTCATTGCTGGCACGTTCATCTCATCCCCCGGTTATGCAGCATTCGCGTCATATTCGGCATAGCCGGATTTCTCCAATTCAACCGCCAGCTCTTTCCCGCCGGATTTCGCAATGCGTCCACCCGCCATGACGTGAACCTTGTCAGGCACGATGTAATCGAGCAGCCGCTGATAATGCGTAATCAGAAGGAAAGCCCGGTCCGGCGAGCGCAAAGCATTGACGCCCTCCGAGACGACGCGGACCGCGTCAATATCGAGGCCGGAGTCCGTCTCGTCTAGAACGCAGAGCGCGGGCTCAAGCAGCGCCATTTGCAGGATTTCATGCCGTTTCTTCTCGCCACCCGAAAAGCCGACATTGACGGGCCGTTTCAGCATATCCATCGACATGTTCAGCTTCTCTGCTTTTTCGCGCACAAGCTTGATGAAATCCGGTGTGGTGATCTCCGGCTCGCCGCGCTCCTTGCGATGGGAATTGAGTGCCGTGCGCAAGAAGGTCAGCGAAGCGACGCCGGGAATTTCCATCGGATATTGGAAGGCCAGAAAGACGCCCGAACGTGCACGCTCATCGGCTTCCATCTCAAGAATATCGTCGCCGTTCCATGTCACGGAGCCTTCCGTTACTTCGTAATCTTCCTTGCCCGCGAGGATATAGGCCAGCGTCGATTTGCCGGAGCCGTTCGGCCCCATGATCGCGTGGACCTCGCCCTTCGGCACCGTCAGATCGAGTCCGCGAAGGATCTGCTTGCCGTCGATCTCAGCGTGTAGGTTTTTTATTTCAAGCATTGACTACCCTTTGTCTCAATCGTCTGTGGCTTAATATTCGTGCTTATCTTTCAACCTTCTCTGCCAGTTTCTCTCCCATGTGGGGAAGTTGGCCTGTGGGTGTGAGCCTTCATCAGCCTACAGATCCATCCAGCGAAATCCCGATCAGCTTCTGCGTCTCGGCCAAAAATTCCATGGGGAGCTGTTGCAGCACATCGCGAACGAAACCGTTAACGATTAGCGCAACTGCTTCCTCTTCCGAAAGGCCGCGCGACATGACGTAGAACATTTGATCGTCGGAAATCTTTGACGTGGTCGCCTCATGCTCGAACTGGGCGGATGGATTCTTCGCCTCGATATAGGGCACCGTATGCGCGCCGCATTTATCGCCGATCAACAGCGAGTCACATTGCGTAAAATTGCGCGCGCCGGTCGCCTTGCGGTGCGCGGAGACGAGGCCGCGATAGGTGTTGTCCGAACGCCCGGCGGCGATGCCCTTGGCGATGATCCGGCTTGAGGTGTTCTTGCCCAGATGGATCATCTTGGTTCCGCTATCGACTTGCTGATAGCCGTT
>CAZMAC010000368.1:0-3764 GCA_964564085.1 uncultured Hyphomicrobiaceae bacterium | reverse complement strand
GCGGACAGTTGCTCTAACTGTTTAAAATAGATCAACTATTCCGCGTTTTGGTGATTCCACCTAAACGCACGTTGATCTAGTCCTTTTCCTCGTGATTAGAGGTCAAGAGCGTAAATGCCAAGACACAATCGGTTTCGCTGTCAAAAAAAAACAATCTTGCGCCAGACTGCGGGAGCATCTTTACCGATGCCGGATCAAAGCTCGATCAATCATCGAGCTCATAGAGATAATCCTTACCGGCCCAGCCCTGAACATCGCCTTTTTGCACAGGGCACCACGGACGCAGCGAACAAAAACGCTTCCATTTGACAAGCACTTCGCCTTCCTCCGCGACCGTCAAAACCTCCGATGACATGTAGGGGCGCTCGCGAATATTGAGACTGCTGGCACCGACCACCTCGTAATATCCATATCCTTCTTGCGCGATGGCAGATGTGGTTCGCGCATTCCAGGCAAGAAATAGGAGAGCAAACGCAGCGCAAATCGCCAAAGCGCCCGTATTCCCAACTTTCTTTTTATGGATCATGGTCAATCCCCCTTACGCGTGACATTGGTAGGTTTTGCTCCGCGCGCATCAAACACTTTGAGACGTGCTTTGAGCATATCAGAATAATGGCCAACATCCGGCGATAGGTCCAGCCTCAAATCCAAGCGCTCGGGGCACGGCCATGACTTGGCTGAGTCGAGCTGAAATGGCGCCTTGCCGATTGAATCAAAAGCGTTTCTAGATGGGGGCAGATATTCTGGAGATGCTTTATGGATCTTGGCCTGCCGCCTGGCGAGATTGCAATGCTCGCCGGTGTGTTGATAGCGGGCGGGCTGGTTGCCGGTGTTCTGTCGGGGCTGTTCGGCATCGGCGGTGGCGGGATCATGGTCCCCATTCTCTACGAGCTGTTCGGCGCCGTCGGCACGCCGGAGGACGTGCGAATGCATGTCGCGGTCGGCACGACCTTCGCCATTATTGTCCCGACATCGGCGCGCGCGGCCTGGGCCCACTACAAACGCAGCGCAATTGACCACGCGGTTTTACGAAGCTTGGGACCGGCGGCGATCGTTGGTGTGGTGCTGGGATCGATCACCGCAAAATACGCTGACGACACTTTGATGAAGATGATTTGGGTTTTTTCTGCAAGCATGATGAGCGCAAGTCTGATTTTTCGAAAAGATTATTGGCGCCTGCCCGGCGACATCGCCAGCCCCGCCATTTCCATGCCGGTGGGTTCAGGCGTCGGCTTTATCGCAACGATGATGGGCATCGGTGGCGGCGCGCAGATCACCTCGATCCTGACCTTTTTTGGCCGGCCGATTCACCGGGCTGTGGGTACGGCTGCAGGCTTTAGCTGTATTGTCGCGGTGCCGGCTCTTACAGGATATATCTGGGCAGGATGGGCTTTGCCGGGTCTGCCGCCTGGCTCGCTTGGCTATGTCAGTCTGATCGGTGCCGCGGCCATGATTCCGGCAAGCGTGCTTGCGGCACCGTTCGGCGTACGCTTGGCGCATGGATTGGAGAGACGAAAGTTGGAAATCGCATTTGCCCTATTCCTGGGCCTCGTGGGCCTACGTTTTTTGCTGGCTCTCATTTTTTGATCGCACAAAGCCCCGAGCCCATTTTCGGTTAGCTCTATCGGTCCGCCTTCAGAATGTGTTGCGAAAGCAATTTTAACTTAAAGGCTACGTGCCTGCGTCGAGGCTTTTGGAGGCTGGGGCGCATCCAACTCGATGACAGCTTTCTCAATGAACTCTCCACGGCTTTCGCAAGCAGCAATAGCCAGATTAATCGCGCGTTCCGCGCTGCTATCCGATAAAGATTGTGCCTGCTTGTGAAGGCCAAGAATGCGGAAAGAAAAGGCTTCGCCGGTTTTTGTCTTCACGGTCAGGCAGTTTCCACCTTCAGACAGCTCATCCCAGATCACCGGTGAAACATTTTGCGCGTCATGTTGGGAAATCAGCTCGGCTGTGACGGCATTTTGCGCCCCGGTCGAGAGGCTTTCGCCGCTCACACCGTTCAAGTATTTAACCGCTTGGTGTCGCTCCTGCGCCTGATCCCGGTCAGCCATAGACACTTTTTGGAAAAACAAAGGAGTTTCAAAGGCATCATGAGCACCCTGCAGGACAGGCCGATTTGGCTGACCAAGCATAAATATGCTGCAAACAGCGCTCGCTGCCAGCCCTAAGCCCAGAACAAACCAGTGAAAATTCTGCGAGGCTGTATGAGCCGGAGCGAGTCGTGTGATTGAGTAGAAAAACGCCATTCTTATCGTCTCCTTCGCACGGCAAACCTCACATTCAGGCTTAGCCTAATCCGCCAAGCTTTAATTTGGTCTGACCTGACGGAATGTCTAGAGCCTGATAACGGAATCAATATGACCTTTCTGCCGACAGTTGAATAAGGGAGAGTCGATACCGGCCGCTCTAACCAACCGAATTCGACGCATATGGCAAGCTCAGCAACAGCGGATCGATCGGTCGTGACGCCGCGTCGTATGAAATGAAAGAAGGCACATATTGAGGGGGGATAATAAACAAGACCGCCTGACGTACGCAATACCAAACACGTCAGGAGGCCCCGTTGCTCCGGGGCCCGCTTCTGTGAAAGTCATCTGAACGTGTTTGTCGACACGGAGATGGTTTCAGCAGCCTCGTCCCTGGAGACATGATCTTTATAGCATCGATATTTCTAGCAGCAAATCATAAGTGCAAGAAGTTACGCAAACTTTCACAGGAATAATTTTTATCTGAATAACTGAAAATCAGTGTTTCCACCATCTTGATCCAGACCGAATCGCCTGAATCTTAACAAACAACGAACACAACTTGAAGTTGTACTATCTTTGAATTGCGGCAGAATTATGGACCCACTAAAGGAACTTGAATGGAAGGCCGCAAGACGATGCTCGCAGCCTCCCTCAACTCTTTACATCATATCCATGCCAGGCATTCCGCCCATGCCACCCATACCGCCCATACCGGCTCCCATGCCTGCGCCGGGATCTTCTTTCCTGGGCAACTCGGCGACGCCCGCTTCCGTCGTAATCAGGAGCGAGGCAACCGAGGCCGCATCCTGAAGCGCCGTCAGCACCACCTTTGCCGGATCGATGATGCCGGCCTCAAGCATATCGACATATTCGCCATTCTGCGCGTCATAGCCGATACTTGCCTTTTTACTTTCCAGCAATTTCCCGGCGACGACGGAGCCTTCGACACCGGCATTTTCGGCGATCTGACGAAGCGGCGCCTGAAGCGCGCGGCGCACGATGGCAATCCCGGCTTCCTCATCGCTATTCACCCCGGTCGCCTTTATGGCTGAAATCGCGCGCAGAAGAGCAACGCCGCCGCCGGCGACGATGCCTTCTTCGACCGCGGCCCGTGTTGCATTGAGCGCATCGTCAACACGGTCCTTTTTCTCCTTAACCTCAATCTCCGTCGCGCCGCCAACGCGAATGACGGCCACGCCGCCAGCCAGCTTTGCCAGGCGTTCCTGCAATTTTTCCTTGTCGTAATCGGAGGTCGTGTCATCGATTTGCTGACGGATTTGCGCCACGCGGGCATCGATGTCTTGCTTTTTACCGGCACCGTCGATGATGACCGTATTTTCCTTGTCGATCGTGACGCGCTTTGCCGTTCCCAGCATTTTCATATTCACATTTTCAAGCTTGATGCCGAGATCGTCGGAGATCATCTCGCCGCCGGTCAAAACGGCCATGTCCTGGAGCAAGGCCTAGCGCCGGTCCCCAAAGCCTCGACCCATGACCGCCCCCACTATC
>CAZMAC010000367.1:0-3769 GCA_964564085.1 uncultured Hyphomicrobiaceae bacterium | reverse complement strand
GCCCCCTCACTGCTGATTGTGCTTAAAAGCCCCCCCCGGCCCTGCATGTTTGCCCCCCACAACCATGCTGGGCCACTACCCCCAATTTGATGTGAAGTATCTTTATTTCGGCGTCTAATGTCTTCAGCCCGACCCGAATAAAAGACCTTAAAGGCTGGGCACCCGTTCTGTAACGGCGTCAATGTTCATGTGATCGACCGAATAGCAATTGAGATTATGAGGGCTACAATGCGTTGTGATGTCCGCTTTATATTTAAAAGACGTCGTCTCATCGACATAGACACCGTCAATGAGTTTGGCACTAACATTAGCCGTGCCCGTGGCAATCGCCGTGGCCGATGAACCGGACACTTCAACACAGCTTTGATTCATTTGAACTGATGTGTCCTTTGAGAGGATCGCTTCCTTCTCAAACTGATTCTGTATAGCGAGACGTGCCAGAGACGAATTGAAATCGTTGTGTGGTCTTCCGTCTTCGACAACATAAAACATAAATAGCGTTATGCTAAACAAAGACAAATTGAGTAACGTCACAAAAATGGTGCCGATTTTATCCATGATAGTCCCTCCTTAAAATTGCGGTAAAATGCTGACGATTATGACATCTTTGTAAATGCCCGCTCTTTTTGCCGCGGCATCGGTGATTTCGAAATCAAGTAAAAAACTGTCGATGGCGGTCATGGTCGCGGCGTCGCTCAATGAAGTTTGCGTACTAAGATCGACAACGGCACCGTCAATTTTCATTTGATAACCCACAAACCAGTTCTGTCCAGCAATGGGAGGATCTAGCACCAACTTGCCGTCATGTTCAGACTCAATATGAATGGTGTACGGTGTATTTGACCGTGCCTCGAGAACTAACGAGCGGCTTTTCCCGTTCTCAAGGGCTCCAAACTGTACCGTTGTCGCGATACCGCCACCGGACAGATTTGCGGCGACGGCAGATTCAACCTCGAGATAGAAAACCACCGTTTCCTGATCCAGTATTTGCTGGCCGTCTGCGGATGTGAGGATAGTTTCTATGGCGTCGGCATAGAGCCCCGGCACTACGATCTGTCCACGGTCAAGCCACCCTTTATAATCCAGATATTTCATCGCGGAGGGAGGCGCGTTTTCAGCAATCAGATAAGTCTGAGGCTCCGTGGTAATATCATCTGTAAACAGAGGTTGATTATCATATGTCGTCAAACTATAGCTTAAATCGTTTGTGAATTGGCCAGACGTCGGTATTCTTTTGAAATACACCCGAAAGTCGCAAATTTGGGATGATGTATTCCGTATTCTGAACTGTTGATGACTGTAAAAATCGATCGGCGAAAACGGATCGTAATCTCCAAGCCATTCGGTAGACTCTTCAATACGCGCCGTGCACGCTGCATTTGCGGACGAGGCAAAAACGGCCAGAGCGGAAAATGTTATGAGAAGAGGTTTTAGCATCACTGTTTTTCGATAGGGGTTAATGTGCCCGATTCATAAAAACCGCTCGCGTCTTCCGGCACGTCAAGCTGATATGCCAGTAACGGTTTCTCGGGTATTGTAATGATCCAGCGCCCTGCCTTTAATCCCAGGCCGGTGAACAGCCCGCTCTTGTTTGTGAAAGATTGAACTTTTTTGCCCTCTTTGCCTTGCAGCGATATCAGGACTGCCTTGAGGCTGAGGGGCTCATTGGCGTCATCCAGTAGCGTTCCCATAGCAGTGATGGAAAATTCTGATCCGACACTCAAAGAGTAACCGGCTTTATACGGAGCAAGGAATTGGAACGCACCGGTTCCGGTATCGTAACCCAGCGGTGCGTCTTCGACGTCATACGTCAGATTGCTCGGAGTATAGGCCGAAATGTCCGAGACCAATAAGGGACCAAGACCATCGCTTCCTGCGCGATGACTATCCTTGTATACGCCGGCTTTGACCTGGCTCTCTGAAAGACTCTTATGAGGGCTCAGGATAGCGAACCCGCCCCGGACGGGTTGGCCAATTGCAATATTGCCATCGGCATAGCCGATCGCGGTTCCAAAATTGGCAAAGCTTCGTTTGCTGTAAACCCGCCTCCCAAGGTGATCGAACTGAACACCATGCGATGCATTGACCTCGACCCGCCCGTTAGAATGATTAACAGTTACACTGCCGGTTCGTTTCGCCGCATCGCCGTCATCCTGGGGAATGTTTTCAAAGTCGGCATCGACGCTTGTTCGCATATCCCCATCGCTGAAATGCGTGCCGGTCGAGACCGCGGTTTTCCCCGAGTTCCTGTCATGCTGAAGAGAAAAATAAGAGTCAGTACTTGGCCGATAATTCAAACGCGCCAGGAGATTTATTTTGTCTTTTGCGCCGTCACGATACGATCCGCCGCTCCGTTCATAGCTGCCCGAGAGATTTAGACTAAGCGCATTGTCGATGACGCGGCTGAGCGACAGGCTCGTGCCGAAACTACTATTGACGTCTTCTTTGGCAAGCTGATAGTACCCAGACAGGTTGGCGGTAAATTCCATCGGCAGCGGATGTGATAGAGATCCGGTAAAACGTATGCGGTCGGCTTTCCCTGTCGTTTGAGACAACGAGGAGAAAAAACCGTTCTGCTCGATATCTATACCGACACTCAGATTGCCCAGTTCTTCCCAAAGCTGATCCGTGTCGAAACTGAAGTCACTCGTGACCGACCAGCCGAGATCACCCTCCGGACTTATGGACGAAAACGTATTGATATTCCAGAGACCGTACCCGGTTTGCAGCAGACCGCTCAGACCGATAAGCGAAGCATCCAGGGAGCCTTGCGCCATAAAACTGCCGGTGAACGTCTCGGAAATCCCGTGACGGAATTGCCCACTGAATATTGGAATATCAGGGTTGTAATAGGGCGCCTCGGGGGCGGCCTCCGCCTTCAATCCCCCGGCAAGCGACCACTCGCTGACACCAGGCATCAAAAGCGTGCGGTTGAACAGAATGGAGAAATCAATAAATTCCTCTTTTCCCAATTCATCCCGGATTCTGATCTGGACATCATTATGACCCGTGGCAAGGGGAAGATCGTCGAGATCAAATTCTCCGGGAGCTAAATTCAAACGCCGCACTTCACGGTCATTAACCATAATTAAAACTTCAGAATGGCGTTCCAGACGAAAGGATCTCCTGCCCGTTGGGCGGATGTTACGGTTTGGTTGTAATTGCGAATATGTTTTTTCGATCGCTACGCCGAACAAAGGAGGGGTTGAAAGCGAGCCGTAAGGGCGCAGGTCGATATCTCCCGCCGATAAACGGATCGCCTCATCAGGGACATCATACACGAGCCGAGTATGGCGACGGCTCACCGTTCCATCCGCCGCCACCTGCGCTTCTCCCTCCAGGACCACATCGCGCCAGCGCATTGCGGCGTCAAGCGTAATGGCAGGTATTTGAACCGAGCCCGGCGAACCTTCAAAATCTTCATACCCAATGCCGAAATACGTGTTCAGATACGCGCTGAGCAATGCTGGTTTTTCCAGAGCCTCGGAATGCACGGTCGATCTGGTGCCTCCTCGAATTTCCCCGCGCGGACGCTGTTCAGGACGTGGTTCGATCGCAATTTCAAGCGTCTCGGGGTCATAGGATGCAACAAGATCTGCCTCATTGATTTGTTTGATCGACACATAATGAGAGGCCGGTAATTTTTCTTTAAAATCTTGCCACGCAGCCTCGCGTAAGACCGCACGTATGGCTTCCAGGAAACCTTCCCGCTTTGGGGCGACACTGCCGTCCATCTTCGCCAGAACCACGACGTCATTCAATTTAAAGC
>CAZMAC010000366.1:0-3769 GCA_964564085.1 uncultured Hyphomicrobiaceae bacterium | reverse complement strand
AAAATTTCGATCTTCCCTGATGGCGTAGAAAATGGGGCGCCTCTCTCGATCTGAGCCCGGAATGCGACATGAGGCTCCTTCAACTGGAACTTGTAGATGCCGCGCTGTTTGAACTCGTCCCAGCTCATTTCCACGCCCTGATGTCCCATGACGCGATTAACCCACCACTCCTGAAGATAAGCTTCATCGACGGCGTCGTCATAATTGAAGTAATCGCGAGGCGCTTTGGGATTGAAAACCTGGCCAAAGCCAAGCCGGTAGCCGAGCTCGGTGAAGACCTGCATGTCCGTTTTGCTCTCGCCCAGAGGCTCGATGACCTTCGGCCGGTGAATGTAGTAGTGCCCCTTGTACCAAGGCAGCGCCACGTCATGGCGCTCGAAATGGGTGGCGATTGGCAGAAGAACGTCTGCCCACAGACCGGATGGTGTAATGGTCGAATCCATACACACAACGAGGTCAAGGTTCTGGATCGCCTTGATGCCTTTATTGATGTTGGTGAGCTGGTTGAACCAGTCCGATCCCTGCCAGAATATAGCCCGAATATTCGGAATGACGCCATCGAGCATATCCTGACGCGGCCAGAGACCGATATCCTCTCGCCGGACGTTAGGGTAATTCAGGACACAATCTGCCCAGCGGTCCGATTTGATGGCCGCGTACCAGACATTGCTGTATTGATCCTGAGGGCCGGCGGACCCCTCGGCATGCCAGGCTTTGCCGACGCCTTCCGCTGAACCGCCGAGATTGCCGATATTGCCGGTCATTGCTTGCAGAGCTGCGCCCATTCGGCTGTATTGTTCGCCATACGCGCCGCGGCCGGGTCCCCATGAGGCTTTCAGGGCCGCCGGTTTCGTTGTCGCATACATGTGGGCCAGCTTCTTGATATCCTCGGCCTTAACGCCGCAGATCGGCTCGGCCCACTCAGGCGACTTCGGCTGGCCATCGCTTATGCCCAGAATATAGTCTTTGAAACTCTCCTGCCCCTGGGCCCACATCGGCATCGTGCCCTGGTCCATGCCCTGACAGAAGCGGTTGATGAAATTCTGGTCCTGAAGATTGTTGACGAAGATGTAATGCGCCATCCCCGCCATCATCGCCGCATCGGTATTCGGCTTGATCGGAATCCACCACGCATCGTAAGCCGCACCGGAATCGGTGAACTGCGGATCGACGAGCACGAATTTGCAGCCGCGCTGCTTCGCCATCCGCATGTAATAGAACGTATTGCCGCCGTGGAATGTATAGGCCGGATTCCAGCCCCACATGATCATCAGTTTCGAATGGGCGAAGGTATCGTCCTCATTGCCGTCCTCGATCGTGCCGAATGTCGTTTGCGACGAAAATGTTGTTCCTTGGTAGGAAGGAACGGACCAGGAATTGGTGCGGCAGCCGAAAATTCCGAGAAAGCGGCCGAGCAAACCGGCAATCTGGTCGGATTTGTGCAGAACGCCCCATGAGGCGCCGGCATAGCTCTGATCGAGGATCGCAGTTGGTCCGTAACGCTGCTTCAGCTCGACCATCTTGCTGGCCACGTATCCGAGCGCTTCATCCCAGGAGGCGCGTTTGAACTTGCCCTCCCCACGCGCGCCCACGCGCATCATCGGATAAAGCAGCCGTTCAGGCGAATAGATCCGCGAGCGGTAAGACCGGCCCCGCAGGCAGGCGCGCACCTGAAGCTCGTCCTCAGACTCCTTGCCGAAATAGCCGCCCGCCTGATACCGTCCGTCATCGGTCGATAGCCGGACGATGACGTCACCTTTCTTATGCGCAACCAGCATATGCCGCGAGCCGCAATTATGAGCGCAGCTTGTAACGACTGTCGTCAGTTCGTCATCTGTCGGATAGGGCTCGTAAGCAAAGCTCTGCGCTTTGTTGGCAGTGCTGAGCGGAACCAGACTCGTTACGGCTGCGCTGGCTGCTGCGTTTCGCAGGAAATCGCGCCGGTTAACATTGAATATTTTATGCCAGGAGCCTGCTTGTTGGGGATCGATCATCTGCGCGTCTCCTTAATTCGATTCACTTTTGTCCTGCTCATTCTGCTTATCCAGCGCGTAGCGCGGGTCTGATTCCGTCGGCCGGTTCTTAGCCCAATCAGGCACTTCCGGGTCCATGTCGGGCCAGGGGTGACGTGGATAGGGATAGGAAATTCTGTACCAGGAACGTCCGCCGTGACAGCCATAGCAAACATCGGAACTGCCTTCTTTTGCGAGACGTTCGATTTCATCCGCTTTGAGATAGTTGACCTGATGCCGCACTGTCCGGAAGCCGCCTTCCTTATTGTGGCAGGTCAGGCAACCATTACGGAGTTCGGGAACTTCAGGATCTTCCAGATCGCCACGGACCTTATGCCAGGGGCCTTCCAGAGCCATGATTTCATAAGAAAATTTCCCGTGGCAAAGCAGGCATGACTGGGACGGATTGACCACTTTGCGCAGCGTGAATGCATCGCTTTGCGTGCTTGGAGCGGTCGCGCTTGAACCGGGGGATTCCTCGCGGGGGTCATGGCCCTGATGACAGAAATTGCATTTGAAATCCATGACCTGCGTCGCAAAAGGCGATGACATATGACGCTGATGGAAGGTCAACTGATCGCCTGCGTAAGTATCCAAGGTCTGATACCAGGCAAGTGACTCAGACGCCTTGACACCGGCTGGAGACGTCTCGAGAACCTTGCTGGTCAGTACATCGCTATGACACGCTAAGCATTGCTCATTGGTGGCTTTTTCGATCTCCGGTCTGAAATGGATCGGATGCCAGCGTGCCGGCTCATAGAGTGCGGGATCCATCTGCGGCGCATCAACACTGACGAGCGTTAACTCGGCGCTTTTCTCAGCTTCAGACGGCGCAGGCTCTGTGACCTGGGCGACCTTTTTTGGTTCTGGAGCAGCTGGCTCCGAGGTTTGTTTGGGCTCTTCGTTGCCGGTTGGTTCAGCCTTTGCAGGAACATCTGAATCCTGGCTGGGTGCTGCAATTTGCTCCGGACTTTCGACGGCCGGGTCTTGGCTTTCGGCAGCTTGGTCCGGGCCTTGGGTAGCTTGGTCTGGAGCTTCGGTGGCTTGGTCCGGAGCTTCCGCAGCCTGCTCCGGTGCTGCTGCAGCTATTTTGCTCTCTTCCGGTACGCTCTCAGCCATTTTAGGCTCAGACGCTGCTTCAGACTCAGACGCTGCTTCGGTCTTAGGTGCAGCAACCGGAGCATGTGAGTTCACTAAGTTTATACTTTCTTGGTCAGGCTTAGCTGCAACCTTTTGCGTCGTTTCTTCCTCCGTAGAGGAACTCACAACCTGGCCTGTGCTTTCACCATTCTTCTCCGAAATGATACGGGCAACCAGAAGGGCTGCCACTACAACCAGGATAACTGTCAGTAAAGTCACTAAGCTGTTCTTCATGACGTTTGTTCCAGCACTACAAAGTTTATGCCGCAGTCAGATCGATCGGAGCGTGAGGCTGCATATCTCATCTGACATATGACGATCTCATAAGCTTATTGGTTCTTCGCCGGGTTTTCTTCTTCAGTTGTCGGCGGCGTCCACGTTTTGGGTTGTGCAACCCTCGTTTCAGACATTGAAGGCGCGCTGCCTTTAGCGGCTGGTTCCCGAACCCACTGACCATTCATAGGGGGCATACCGAACATAGGGGGCATACCGAACATAGGGGGCATGCCGAACATAGGTGGCATACCAAACATAGGTGGCATACCAAACATAGGTGGCATACCGACCGTAGCTGGCATACCGACGGTAGGTGGCATACCGAACATAGGAGGCCTCGG
>CAZMAC010000365.1:0-3781 GCA_964564085.1 uncultured Hyphomicrobiaceae bacterium | reverse complement strand
CGCTTGCCCCGCGACCCAGCCGGGATCCTTGGTGAGCTGGTGCATATCGATGACATGGGCAATTGCGCGAAGCCGGTATAAGCCGTTCAGCGCCGTGATCCGCTTGTAGCGGTTTTCGAGCGTGACAAAGAAGATAATGAACAGGCCGGACAGCAAGATAATGTTGAGTGCGGCCTCGATCGCCTGCGTAAATTCGGTCAGGTTGACCGGACCGCCGACCGTCAATTCGTAAAGGGTTGCGAGCTGAAGCAGGCCAGCGACTCCGCCCGCAATCGCCAGGATCGAAAGAATACGCAAGCCCCAATTGGTCCGCTTCAGCGAACTTGCCTCACGCGCTGTCGGGCGCCCGATATCGCTTAAATGTGTCGCCGTCAGCGTGAGGCCTCTCGTGGGGAAGCGCTCAGCGACGCGGCTGCGCATCGTTTCCAGCCGTTTGATGATCGCCCGCTCGTCGAGCGTTTGAAATTCAACGTTTTTTGTCATAGCGGTTATTCACACAGGCGAGAATTTTTGAAGGTCGTGAGTTAGACCCCATCAATGCGAAATCTTTATGGTCTTGCGGGCGACTTTATAGATCGAATGCGCTGCGTAAAAGCGCGTTGATGCGGCGGCTGTCGAATTGACTCTCGGCGAGTTGCCGGCTTGCACGCGACATGGACGGGATCAGGTCGGGGCGCTGTAAAAGCCGCGCCATCGCGCCAGCCAATGCGTTTGCATCGCCCGGCGGCACGATCATGCCGTTTGCACCTTCATTCACCGCGACCCGGCAGCCTCTCGATGTCGATGTGATGACGGGACGGCCCATCGCGACCGCTTCGATAAGGGCTTGCGGTACGGC
This sequence comes from uncultured Hyphomicrobiaceae bacterium, assembly GCA_964564085.1. Lineage (GTDB taxonomy): Bacteria > Pseudomonadota > Alphaproteobacteria > Rhizobiales > Rhodomicrobiaceae > JAHQVI01. The sequence goes on along the minus strand of CAZMAC010000365.1, from coordinate 2,943 downwards.
GTCGCCCTTGGCCGGAAGCACAAAGACGTGCGTCCGCGCCATATAGGGTCTGGGATCGGCCTTCGGACCCAGATATTGCACGACATCGCGGAAGCGTTTCAGCACGGACACCGGGAAGCCGTGCGGGCCATCTACCTCCGGCCCCGCGACCAGACATTTGTAGTGACCGGGCTTCGCGCGAAGTTGCCGCGCCGCCTTACAGAATTCCGCGATCCCGAAGCGGCGATCGAGCGGGCCTGCGTAGAGGAACATCACGCCTCTGTCGAGCGGGGGCAGGGGCGCAGGCGGGAACTGATCCAAATCGACGCCTGTGCCGTTAACGGGAAATTGCCGGAGACGATCATCCAGAATCTGATGGAGCTGCAAGAGCTTATGGCTTTCATGATTGAAGACGATTGCTGTGTGGCTCAGCCTGAATGCCAGGCGCAGCAAAGTTGTTTGGAGCCGGCGTCTCACCGGCGACAAGCGATCGGACGTTTCCTCAAAACCCCGTCCCAATTCACCGATCATCGCAATGATATGCGGCACGCGCGCAGTGCGCCCGGCAAGACCGGCAAGGGCTGCGCCTTTCGGCGAATAACCCGCTACAATGTCTGGCTGCATTTGCCGGAAAATATTTGCAAGCCGAAAAATGCTGCGCTGGTCGGCAATGGGCGAAAATCCTTGGCGGAATGCGGGGATTGGCCGTATCTCGGCCCGAAGCCGGGCCAGTGCGTCAGCAGCCGCTGTATCTTTCAGCTCCGGCGCGAAGCAGATCACATCATGACCGCTTAAGGCTATATCGGCGATCAGCGCCCCAGTGCCGACGGCCAAAGACGCACAGGATGGACCTACAACAGCAACTCTTTTTCGTCGGGAGCGCTGATCGCCATAAATCGCCGGAAGCATTGTACGCGGCTGCATGTCCTGAAAAGAATGCGTCTCGTGCGCCCAGCCAGGCTCGCTACGGATCATGCTTTTACCCCCTTCGAACCGCGCAGACCGCGCCGCTTCGCCAAAGCAGTCCTATTTTTGCTTATTCGCTAAAAGCGTTAAGAAAATACTGTTTTGGTCACGATGACGATGCGCTCAGGCGATCTATAATCATCGTGATCTTATGCAATAGCGTGGTGCAGGGATGATTGAGGAGGATATCCGCTTTCTGCTGTTCTGATCCCGCTGAAGAAAATAACTCTTCAAGCACCATAACGAAACTGATCGCCGAGTGAAACGTACACAAGACGATTTCATCGTAAGTGTAACAGACTGACAATAGGGAACGGCCTAGGGTGTATATCTTACTCAAATACGCTTGATCGCGTGCAAAAATATTGCTACACACTTTTAAGTTGCATTTCGGTGCAACGAAGCGGGGTAATAATCATGAAGAGATGCTGGTAACGGCGGCTCTTCATGTGTTGTTGCTTTGAAGGCTTCGCGGGGTAGGATTGTTTTAGGCTGGGGCTTAGCAATTCATCCCGCTTCGCCTCACGGCGGATTAATCCATCAGCGCAGTGAGTCAAATAAAGGAGCCGGTTTTCAAAAACCGATGCGCCAATCTGGAGATAACAGCCAGAGCAGCGAGACTCATTTAAAGGGCGCCGCTCGCACGCCTGTCTTCATCTTGAACTGCCGGTCAATATCTGCCGAACAAGGCCGGTCCGCGCCGATAAGATTCGCCTGTATCAAGGTCGAAATCGTAGCGGAAATAGCCGGGCGAAACGATACCTTCCTTGCCGATACCGTCCCAAAAATCGACGGTCAGACGGCGAAGTGTGTATTCGCAGGTGATCTCACAATCGACCCAGGAACCGCCCGGGATCAGAACTTGATCACCCCAGCGCCCCGATCTTACAGGCGCCGTAACGGTTCGTCCGCCGAAGGTTGCTTGCGAGGTGACATAGCGATCACCGCCTGCATCAGCGTATCGCTCATCGTCACAATACCGGCCTTTGCAGTCAGCCGCGACGGGCGACATAAAACTGAAAGTGAACATAGCGGCAGCGGCCAGGCCAAGAAAAGATTTCGAGAAGTGCCCCATTAAGATCTCCATTCGAAACAATGGTTCAGTCTGCGTCCCGTTTTGGCCAGACAATAAGGGTGAAATAAGGTGAAGTCTAACACGGAGTTACAAGCTGGCCTTTGTAGGCCATCCGTCGCAACAATGTTTGCGTGTCAGACGGTCGCGAACAGCAAGCATTGAAAGGCGCGCTGAGCCCTGCTAAGCGCACTTGCATGGAATCTGCTCGAAAAATTTTTGCCTATTGCGAAAGAGGTCTGGACCCGAGCTTTTGGGCCGAACCCTTTAATGCGCTCACCAATTTCGGTTTCATTCTCGCCGGGCTGACTCTGATCGTCCTGCTGATCCGCCGCCCTTCAGCGGAAAGCAAAATCTTTCGCTACATGCTGATCCTCAATCTATTCGTGATCGGCATTGGCAGCTTTTTGTTTCATACCTATGCAACCCCATGGGCATCGACCGCCGATGTTGTACCCATCGGCATTTTCATGCTGGTTTATCTGGGATATGCGCTCTATGCCTTTGCAAATGTTCCTCTTATCCTGACGCTGCCTGCCATGGGCGGTTTTGCTTATGTTATAGCCCAGGCGCTGGATTTCGATTGTCGGTCCTTGGGTTTGTCCTGGCCAATTCTTGAAAGCACAAACTGCCTGAATGGCAGCTTCGGATATCTGCCGGCGCTTGCCGCGATGCTGCTGGTTGGCCTCTGGCTTGGCCTGCGCCGTCATCCGGCTGCGCCGTACATATTCGGCGCAGGCGTGCTTTTTGTGGTTTCGGTGACCTTAAGAGCGACCGACCGAATCTGGTGTCAGAACATAAGCTTCATGGATAAAGCGATCGGCACGCATTTCTTATGGCACCTATGTAATAGTACCGTGCTTTTCCTGCTGGTTCTTGCCGCTGTCCTTCACGGAGGCAAAGGGCGGGAACTAAAGGGCAGCTGA
>CAZMAC010000364.1:0-3783 GCA_964564085.1 uncultured Hyphomicrobiaceae bacterium | reverse complement strand
AACAGGTGGCAACTGCTCATACCATGCAAGCAGGCAACGCCGGCCATCCTCGGAAATGCGATCTTTCAGGTTTTCCAAGGGATGAAGAGACTGTTCCGGACCGGAAAGGCTTCTATGTTCGATTGCCAAATTGCACAGCGGGAGGCCGAGATGCTCCTGAAGCGCGACAACGTCCCGGGCGAGGACGATATTTGCGATCGTCTTGCCCCAGAAAATCACGCCGGCCCGGAGAATGATGTCGTCAAACCATTCGGCCCTGTTGAGAACGATGGCCATATCCCCGTCGGCATGGCTTTCGTCCGCGAGATCCGACGGCAGCCGATAATGGCTTGAGATCAGGTCGGACAGCCGTTTCTGCAAACGCTTGCTGTTTTTGAGGCGGTTGCAGATGTCCTGTGGAACGCCTCCGTCGAAACATTCCGCAAGTCTTTGTGGGTGTACGTAAGCGGCAGGGTTCAGAAAAAAACTGCGCCAGGCAGCGTCCGCTTCACCTGAGGTCGTCATGAAGCTTCAGCCTTGGAGTCTGATGTCGATGCCAATGAATAAACCCTCTGGCGCTTCGCCAAAAGCACATAGCTGACGACGCCGACCAAAGCCAATAAAGCGAGCACCAGGCCATAGAAGAACCAAACCGCACGATCCACGCTATTCGGATGCAGCCAGAGGCCCATAAACGACTTGAGTTCCGGCTGAGTATTTGTATTAAGCGCTGGCCGGTGATCTGCGACTGGGATGAGAACGGCCGAAACTTTGTCATAGGAGAGGCCGGCCACGCCATTGGCGACAAGTGTCTTGACCTGCGGAACCAGATCGCCAAACGCGGTCGATTCACGGTGACGAATGAAGACCGAGGCGGAAGACGGGATAAGTTGCTGACGCAGCGGATCGTTTTCCGGCAGAACGAGGTGAACACGCGCTGAGATGACACCGTCGATTTCCGATACCGTCCGCGCCAATTCCTGACTCAGCGCATAGATCATCTGCGCGCGTTCCTGAACCGGCGAGGAGACAATCCCGTCGTTCTTGAAGACTTCTCCCAGACTTGTAAATTCCTGCTTTGGCAGGCCTTCCGCTTTCAAAATAGCGACCGCCTCGGCGAAATGCGTTTCGTCAACATTGATTGTGTAACGATTGCCGCTGTCAACGACGCGTTCGGCGGGAATACCGTGCCGGAAAAGGGTAGCTACGATCTCATTCGCCTGCCTTTGGTCTAAATTGCCGTAAAGATCTACATTACAGCCTGCAAGACCTGCTGCAAGGAACAGCATCGCGGCGAAGTGTAAGCGAAAGCGGCCAAAAACCGATTGACCAATCGCCCGATGACGAAAAACGAAATTCACTGCATGCCTATACGTAGCTGTTTCACTCAAGCGGCAGAAAAACTTTACATAAACAATCAAACCACGATCGTTTTGGTTTTTATAATCAAAACTTTAATAAAAATCTACTCTGTCATTGAAGATATTTTGCCTAAAATTAGACATTTATTTATGGCATACTACCTTAATGAGAAGCTGACTGCAATTAATCGAGTATATTGTCGAGCAAAGGAATCAATGGATTTGAAGCTCCTGCTGTATCAATAAATTTTCGATAACTTTATGACGATATTGCCATAAATTTCACTTACTTTTTCAATGAAATAAATTTAAAAGTTTTGCGATTAGGCGTGGGGTGAGCGGTACATCGCTCTGCCATGTGTGAAGGTTGAATAAAGGACTCGGCTGCGTGTTGAAGCCGCCTTGTCAAAAGGCGCGAGTGAATGAGAGAGAGCACAGTGCAGTTGCTTCACGCACTTGGCTACATCTATGCCAATCATGGGCAGACCAAGCGCGCATTGGCTCTGCAGCTCTTGGCTTCGCGTCTAAATCCGCAGGATAAGGCCGTTCTGCGCACCCTTGCGCACACTTTTATTTATGACGGAGCGCCGGACAGAGCGCTTGCCGTCATTGAACGTTTGAGCGACCTGGATGAGCACGATCCGATGCTTGATTTCTTGAGAAGCCAAGCATTGTGGAACGCCGGGCAAGAGGTAGAAGCAAGACGTGTCTTTCGTAATTTTCTTTACCGGCTGAAGCAGACGAACGATGCTTGATAAAATCTCGCAATTCGCACAAACGCTGTCTCAGCGGGGCGATCTGATCATCGTAATGATCATCATGACGGCCGTCATCATGATGATCGTGCCGCTGCCGACGGGCATCGTCGACGTGATCATCACGCTGAATATCGCTGTCGGCGTCATTATTCTGCTTGTCGCTTTTTACATAACCACGCCAATACAGTTCTCAGCCCTGCCTTCTGTCATTCTGATCGCAACGCTGTTCCGGCTGGCTATCACGATCACCACGACGCGTCTGATCCTCCTGCAAGCCGATGCTGGCGACGTCGTGCAGACCTTTGGTGATTTCGTGATCGGCGGCAATGTGGCGGTGGGTCTCGTTATTTTTGCCATTATTACGATTGCTCAGTTCGTCGTGATAACGAAGGGCGGTGAGCGTGTAGCCGAAGTTGCGGCGCGTTTCTGTCTCGATGCCCTGCCCGGCAAACAAATGAGCATCGACAATGAGCTGCGTAGCGGCGACATCACACAGGCCGAGGCACGGGGTCTGCGCCGCTCGCTGGAACGCGAGAGTCATCTATACGGCGCCATGGACGGCGCGATGAAATTCGTCAAAGGCGATGCAATCGCCGGGCTGGTGATCATTTTTGTCAACCTGATCGGCGGATTGACGGTCGGCATGGCCCAGCAAGGGCTAACCTTTGGACAGGCCATTCAGACATTTTCGTTGCTCACGGTTGGCGACGGTCTGGTCGCTCAAATCCCGGCGCTCCTTATTTCCATCGGAGCGGGCACGGTTGTAACCCGCGTCGCGACAGACGAAAAACGCGACCTCGGCTCGGAAATTACCGGGCAGCTGGTTCAGGACGAACGGGTTCATTTTGTGGCCGGCGGGATTTTGATCGGCCTCTCCTTCGTTCCCGGCTTCCCGAGCTACATCTTCATCGGATTGGCGATTGCCCTGTTTGCCGGCGGCATCTTCATAAGACGGCGCAATCAGATGGTTGCCCAAACGCGTGCAACCTCCGAACCGGCTAAAGCCATCCGCGTTGAGCAACCGAAAGAACAAGCGGCAGCAACAATCCCGCAAACGGATGAGAAGAAGCCTATAGCGGATTCGCGCATCGTCATGCATATCGGCGAGCAGCTTGCGGCCATGATAGGCCGGGAGGAATTTGCGAAGGAGTCGCAGGCCGCCCGGAGGGCTTTGACGAACGATCTGGGTGTTGATTTCCCCTCGATTGCACTCATTACCGACGAGCAAGCAGCCCCGAACGGCTTTCACATTGACCTTGAAGACGTTCCCGTTTTCACAGGCGAAATCTCGACGGACTGCGTTCTCGTCGAGAGCGACAAAACACTCCTCGATATCGGCAATATTCCTTACGAGCCGTCAGCAGGGCTGGTCGAAAACGGGGATGCCGTTTGGGTCAACGAAATCTTCATCGCCAAGCTCAAGGAGTCTGGCGTCAAATTCATTCATCCCGTCGAAGTGCTCGTGAAATGCCTCGAACAAACACTCCGGCGCTACGCCACACATTTTATCGGTATTCAGGAAACGCGCGCGCTGCTGGCCGGCGCGGAGCAGGAGTTCGGCGACCTCGTTCAGGACGTGCTGAAAGTTATTACAATTCAAAAAGTGTCAGATATTCTCCGCCGGCTTGTCGAAGAAAATATTCCGATCCGCAATCTGCGTATCATTTTGGAAGCCCTCATTGACT
>CAZMAC010000363.1:0-3792 GCA_964564085.1 uncultured Hyphomicrobiaceae bacterium | reverse complement strand
CTGGACAAATATCGAGCCAAAACAACAATTAAAGACGTGAGTCGTGTACTGTGATTCTGATTAAATTGAACGCGCTCCAAGAATCCGGGGTGCCGGATTGGCGGCTCTACGGATTTTTTCCTGCAAACTATGCCGCAGGGCAAGATATTACCCATGTCGCGCAAGCGAAATGGATTTCGCCCGGTGGATCCTCAAAGTTCCACCGTATTTCGAACAGCGTCCTTCGCCGCCCTATCAGCCATACCGAGGATTGTGGGGATACGGTGCTGGCCATGCATCGAGCAAATCCGTCTTGCCGCCTCCGCGACGTCGATACCGGCAGCCGTCACAAAAAGCGGGCGCTCGCTCATGCCACGCAGGACGGGGACGGACCAGTCATCGCCTTTGAACGGGTTTTTTGCGACACCGATGACAGCTACGTTCGCGCCAAGCTCTTGGAAAAGTCTGGCGCCGAGACCGGGCATGGTCTTGCCCTCGCCAAGCCAGACATAACCATCGATCACAATGGCCCCAATCGGCTCGGTGAACTGGCTTAAAATCTCTATAAGCAGTGGAAGTTCGCGCTTGTAGAACGCACCAGGCTCATAGGCTTGAGCGCTCAAAGCTAGCGATCTCGTAACGATCCGACTTGCTGTCTCTGCCTGCCAATGATCGCAGATGGCACAAGCAACACCCGCAGCCTCGTCACTATAAGCGGCATCGAGGCAGGCGATCGGCGAGGTATCGGTCATAAGATACTGTGTCACAGAGTCATGCTAAGAGCGCATATCCCCGTTTAAGCGATCGCGACATGCATATCTTCGACGAGGCGCCAACGCCTAGATCAACCGACGTTCAATCGGAATCGGTTGAACGTGGTCAAGTTGATCTATTTCAAAGAGTTAGAGCAACTGTCCGCGTCCAATTGGACGCGCGTTGCTCTAACGTGGCACTTCCAGCCTCTTCTTGATTCCGGCCTCGATCACATCGAGAGCAGTTTTTGCGGCGCGTTCGCTGGGGGTTGTGCCAACAAGAAGCATCTTATCGGCAATCTTGCCGAGGCCTTCGAGCTGACGCTGGCGCTCGGGCGTATCCGAAAACAGCGGCGTAAGCGCACCCGCTAATTTGGCCGGTGTGCAGTCTTCCTGAATGAATTCGGGAAAAACATTCTCGCCGACAACCAGATTGGCGAGCACGATAGACGGCACTTTCAAAAGGAAACGCAGCCGCAAGGCAAGGGCATCGACCCTGTAGGCGACGACCATTGGGACACCGGCCAACCCAAGCTCAAGCGTAACCGTGCCGGAAGCTGCCAGAGCGGCCCTGGCGAGACGGAAGGCTTTGAACTTATCGGTGTCACCGGAGACAAGATGCGGCTTGACCGGCCAGCTCTTCAAGGAGTCTTCGATCAGCGGGCGGACGGAATCGACAACCGGGATGATCACTTCCAAAGATCCCAGGCGTTCTTCGGCCAAACGCGCCGCCTCGCCGAATGGCTGCATCAAACGGCGTACTTCGGTCGGACGGCTCCCCGGCAGGACAAGCAGGACGGGCTTTGCGGGATCGAGACCGAGACGATTGCCAAGCTCGGAGGCATCCAGATTTTTGATCCAGTCCAGCTTCTCGATCAGCGGGTGGCCGACATAGGTGCAAGGCGGCCCGCCAAGCCGTTCATGCGCTTCTGGCTCAAAGGGAAGAATGGCCATAAGGTGATCGACATAGGGCCGCATCTTCTTCGCCCGCCCCGGACGCCAGGCCCAAACGCTTGGTGAAACATAGTCGATAATCGGAACAAGCGGCTTTTTCCTGCGGATACGCTTGGCGATGGGATGAGTGAATTCGGGACTATCGATGATAATGACGCCGTCCGGTTCGGATTTGAGACCTTCACCAACGGTCTGGTAAACACGGCGAACGAGTTTCGGCAAGCGCGCCAGAATAGCGAGCGGACCCATGACAGCGACGTCGGAGAGCGGAAAAATCGAACGCAGGCCTTCGGCTTCCATCGCCTCACCGCCAACACCGGAAAAGATGATCGGGCTTTCACATTTTTTATTGAGCGCCGCCATCAGCTTACCGCCGAGAAGATCGCCGGAATGCTCACCTGCGACAATGAAGATACGGCGCGCTCTTGGTTTCAAGTGGAAGCTCCTGTAGAAGCCAGTCTACGAAATTTCGTGTCGAGCAGGGTAAGGAAAGCCATGACGCTATCCTCTATGTCAATCATCCTGCTCTCGAAGCGGCTTAATCGGCAGGATCGATCCCGGTTATGAAAATCTCATGACAATCCGCAAGCCGCACCAAATCCGCCTGATCTGCAATCATAACTTTTCTGCTCATAACAGCAATGCCTGCAAGGCCGGCTTCGGCAGCCAATTCGACTGTTCGCGGGCCAATGACCGGCATATCAACGCGTAACTCCTGGTCTGTCTTAGGGGCTTTGATGAGGATGCCCGTTCTCCTGCGCTTGGCCCATTGACGCAAAGCAGCGCAGCGCCTGAGCATCCCATCGGTGCCTTCGGCCGCTTCGATCGCAAGCACGTGCCGCTCTGCGACAACGGCGGCCTGCCCGACATCGAAAGGTGCAAGCGCTCTGAGCAAGGCAAAACCATCGGCGATGTCCCGCGCATGCTGTTCATTCGGTGCGTGCCTGCCGCAAGGCCCTGACGGTGCGAGCAAAGCAGGAGCAATTTCATGCGCGCCGCGTATCGTAAATCCTTGTCCCTCGAAAAATCGCACGATGCGCTTCAAAATCGTATCGTCGCCGCCACGTGTCAGGCTCAGGATCGTCGGCAAATGCCGGATGAAACCGAAATCGACGCCAACGCGCCGCAAGTCCGGGCGTTTGAGTGCGCCGACGATCACCACATCGCGGCATTCAGCGTCTTTCAAAGCACCCAGAAGCCCGCCGACCTGCCCAAGCCTGACCCAGCGATGCGGAAAGCGCGCAAGGTCAGGGCTTGCTAGCCCCTTTAGCGCCACGACATAGACATCGATGCCTTTTTCGACCGCAGCATCGCAGACCGCAATCGGAATCGACCCGGCGGCCGCAACGACCCCAATACGCGATGGTAGCGGGTGAGCTGTCATAACGGCGCTCCGGATGGTGAAATATTGAGTTAGCTACCGTTACGAGGCACACAGAGCGAACGGCTCGACTCGGCTTTGACGAATTCGATGATACGCCGAACATGAGCGTCGTCCTCGAACATTTTCTCCACGTCTTCCAGGCGCTCCAGCAAAGTTCCTTCCGTGGCGAACAACATCCGGTAAGCCTTGCGCAGATTATGAATCTGCTCGCGGTCGAAATCGTGACGTTTGAGACCGACAATATTCAGCCCGGCCAGGTAAGCCCGATTGCCAAGCACCATACCAAAGGGAATGACATCGTTTTCCACGCCCGACATGCCGCCGATGAAAGAATGCGCGCCAATACGCACATATTGATGAACCGCCGACAAGCCGCCGACGCTGGCAAAATCCTCAACAATGCAATGCCCGCCGAGCGTGGCGTTATTGACCAGCAGCACATGGTTACCGATCTGACAATCATGGGCAACATGAGCGCCGGTCAGAAAAAGCCCGTTATTGCCGATGCGCGTAACGAGACCGCCCTGCTCTGTGCCGGGATTCATCGTCACATGCTCTCTGATGATGTTGCCGGAACCGATGATCAGGCGGCTTTCCTCACCCCGATATTTCCGGTCCTGCGGCGCCTGCCCGAGAGAGGCGAACGGGAAAATCTGCGTCCCCTCTCCGATGTCCGTCTTGCCTGTTATGACAACTTGTGCGGTGATCCGCACATTGTCATGA
>CAZMAC010000362.1:0-3821 GCA_964564085.1 uncultured Hyphomicrobiaceae bacterium | reverse complement strand
CTCGGGAATGACTGAGGATAGTCGCTGGTGGAGTCTCGACGAAGCAGCGAATTGGAAACAGAAGGTTTGCCAATGATGAAGCCATCCTCTGACCAGCATTGGGCCCGATCTGTTTTCATGTTAAATCTATATCGGAGGAAACATGGATGAAAAACCTGCGCGACAGAACTTTCGCAGCTTGGCAGGAAACCCAATCTATTAATTGCTTGTAGCCCAAAACGCCGGATTTTGTCGAACCACCCCGGGGATGTCTTATGCCGCACAATATCTCAAAGCAATATCGCCAAACCATTCAGGCCTATGATCCGATTTGGGACAAAATCCGGACAGAGGCCGAAGAAATCACACGGCGCGAGCCGGCGCTTGCCAGTTTCATCTTCGCCAATGTGCTCAATCACGGCCGGCTGGAGGAAGCGATCTGTCATCGCCTCGCGCAGCGGCTGGAACATGATGACGTGACGGCCGATATCGTCCGCCAAACCTTCGACCGCGTGCTTGAGGAAGATGCCAGCATCGCGGAAGCTTCACGCACCGATCTGGCCGCCATTGCCGACCGCGATCCGGCATGCAAGCGGCAAATCGATCCGCTGCTTTATTTCAAAGGCTTTCATGCCCTGCAAACCCATCGCTTTGCTCATTGGCTTTACCGGAATGGCGAGCATGATTTTGCGCTCTATCTGCAGAGCCAGTCTTCACGCGTCTTTGGCGTCGATATTCATCCAGCCGCGAAGATCGGAAAAGGCATCATGTTCGATCACGCCAGCGGCATAGTTGTCGGAGAAACGGCTTCCATCGGCGATATGAGTTCGCTGTTGCATTCCGTGACGCTGGGCGGTAGCGGAAAGGAGCGGGGCGACCGGCACCCGAAAGTCGGCAAATGCGTGCTGATCGGGGCTGGCGCAAAAATCCTAGGGAATATTACAGTCGGGGATTGTGCGCGTGTTGCCGCTGGCAGTGTCGTGCTTAAAGATGTCCCCGCCAAAACGACCGTGGCCGGCGTTCCAGCCCGCGTCGTGGGGGTGGCCGGATGTCCGGAACCCGGACGCACGATGAATCAAATGCTTGGGCTTGACGCTGAGGATACAAAGGGCGAAACAGAGCGCTGACATAATCACCTGACAGGAACATCATGACCCGAGAAGAACTGACGCAACTCGAAACCTATCTGCGCAAAACTTTTCAGATGCAAACGATCGAAGTCCGGGCGCGTCCGAAAAAAAAGGATTCGGCCGAGGTTTATATCGGTGATGAATTTATCGGCGTTCTCTATCGTGACGATGAAGATGGCGAGGTGTCTTACCAGTTCCAAATGGCGATTTTGGAATTCGACCTTGCCTCTTAGCCGCTCGGAGGCTTTGTACCCACCGCCATGGCCGGGCAGCGCCGTTCACTGTCTCTCGAAGGCCTGGCTCTGGCTTCAAAGTCGCTGAAATGACGCGCGAGCGAGCTGGTCAAACGGTGTGGCTGAGCGCTACAGCGCCAAAGCGTCAATCAAAAGCAAAGATTTTCATCCATAAATGCGTCAGAAAATCCGATAAGGACGTGTAAAGCGATTTCGCTCTTATAGATCGAAATCTGTCTACGGAGAGACTATTCGTGCCGATTTATGACCTTGAGGGCGTTTCTCCCGTTCTTCCGCCTGATGGTAACTTTTGGGTTGCGCCGGATGCCGTGCTGGTCGGAAAAGTCCGTCTCGATCGCCGGGCAAGTGTTTGGTTCGGCGCCGTGCTGCGCGGGGATCACGAGCTGATCCACATCGGTGTGGGCACGAATGTGCAAGACAAATGCGTTATGCACACTGATGACGGGTTTCCGTTGACCGTTGCAGCTGGGTGCACCATCGGACATTCAGCGATCCTGCATGGCTGCACGGTTGGCGAAAACAGCCTTGTCGGGATGGGAGCAATTATTCTGAATGGCGCCAGAATTGGCCGGAACTGCATTATTGCGGCGCATGCTCTTGTGGCGGAAGGCAAATTAATTCCGGACAATTGCCTTGTCGTTGGTACGCCAGGCCGCGTCAAACGCGAACTCACCCCGGAAGAGCTTGCTAATCTGAAAGTTTCCGCCGCAAATTATGAACAGAACTGGCGCCGCTTCTCGTCGAGCCTCGTTCTGATATCCTGAATTTGCCTTGAAGTGAAATACCGATAAAGGAAAGCCAGAGCGCCCGCTCTTCTGACAGCTCAGAAATGAGGCGGTGAGCCGGCGCAGGGGGGATACGCCGGCTCACCAACGAGCCCGGAGGGGCAGGATATGAGGGGCGAGGGTGTCCGGGCCCGAAACGCGTTTGGCCTTTTCCTATCTGTTTGCTTCAGATCCAGATGCCGATATGGTCGAACTCCGATAAAGCGGAATGAGTGAGTCCCAGTTTTGCGGATTGAATGCTGACTGTCGTTTGATGAATGTGTATGGCGTGTTGTGCCACGCAAGAATACGGGAATGCTTGTTGTCCAGAACCAGATCACCGCGATGCGTGCGGACAGTCAGAATTGCATGCCCCTCGTTATTCTCATCGCGAACAACGGTAATCAGCAGCGCATTTTCAGGCCAGCCCAGCGCAACCAGTTTGCGCTTTTTCAAAAGGACGTAATCTTCGCAATCGCCTTGACCGCTTGACGGATAGGTCCACAACTCGATCGTGCCATACTGGGTATGATCGCTAACCGGTTTGATAGCCTTGTTTATCTGCTCGTTGACGGCCTGAAGCTCTTTCCAGCGCTTCGTCGTCAAAATGACCTCATCGTCACCCCGATTTCGATCGACGCACTCGCCAGGATAATCTTTGCAGAACCTTACGTAACCGATCGGTGCTTCCGTCAAGCCGTGAACGGCCATACGCGTTTGTTGCAACCGCGGCTCCGAAAAGGGCGTTACGCTGCGGGCGTTTGCACCCTCAGATATGCCATAAGCAGTCGCAGCCGTCAGAATTGCTAAAGACCAAAACTTCATTGACCTCTCCTCGTGCTCGAAGGAGACTGTCGCAGAAGAATTTTGAGAGTCACATAAGAGAAACTGTTTATTTCGAAATAATTTTTATATTTTTGATTTATTAACACGGACACAACTCAGGAACCTTTGAGATCTATAGAGTAAATTTATATTATTAAAAATTTACAATCTAAAGTTATAATTGATAATCCTTATTAATACTTACTTCAGATATCGCAGCATGAAGCTTCGTCCTAAAAACGGGCCGATTGAGACGGCTTGAAGTGAGTTTGGAAAAGAGGAAAGCTCAAGACACAGTGCGGGCCAGAATGATTGCCTGGCCCAAATCCGCGATGGGCTCCAGCAAGAGCCGCATAAACGCGCGCAAAACCGACGTGCCAATACGAAACTCCAAAACTACATGACTCAACCAAAGCAAAATATTTTCTGGAAAAACAATCTTAGATTGATATTGTATCAAATTGAACAGAAAATCAATTTTCGATTGTATAAATAGGATAATACACGCAAGTTTTCCACTGCCAGCCCGTCAATGTTTGACAATTCAGCAACTCGCTTCGTGTCACCCTCTTGCCGGGAGCGTCAAGCTGACGCATCATTCTCGTTAGCTGGCCGCATAAGGGCCGCGCCTAAACAAGGGCGTATTTCAATCACGTCTATTGGAGGAAATGATGAACGTTGCAAGGATTCTTAAGGATAAGGGACGTCAGGTTGCAACGGCCCTGCCGGATACGCCTTTGACTGAGATTGTTAACCAGCTTGCCAAGAAAAAAATCGGTGCGGTCGTTGTGTGCGACGAGGAGCAGCGCGTCAAAGGCATTATTTCGGAACGCGATATCGTCCGCGTTCTGGCCGAAAAAGGGCCGGAC
>CAZMAC010000361.1:0-3821 GCA_964564085.1 uncultured Hyphomicrobiaceae bacterium | reverse complement strand
CGTCCGATTCAGCGCCGATTCTTTTGGCGTGAGGACATCTGCGTGATTTCGGAAAACTGTTGAGCGGAAATTAGTTGGATGCCGATGCCTTGTCAACTCAGGCCAGCACAAGCTTAGAAGCCTGAGAATCAATACAATCCCATTACCTGGCCAAACTCGTCAGCCTGTCACGCGCTTTTTCCTCGCCGAGCTGTAGAGCAAAGGAATACCATTTCTTTGCCTTCTCCAGGTCAGCCTGGACTCCCCCGAGCGCATCGAGCGCGCTAAAGGCGATGGGATCGTAAGTCTTTGCAAGCGCAAAAGCACCCTTACTGCTTCCCTTTGTGGCGATATGCTCAAGGAGAAGCCTGGCGCTGACCACATCGCCATTCTTGAGCAATTGTGAAGCACGCTCCAGCATTGCCGCTTCCTGCTCTGGAGAAATCAAAAGCTTGGTTGGGAGCGATTGGGACTGCGCGGCGGTCTGTGAGCCGGGCAACGCCTGCCCTGATTGAGCCGATGTGCCCCTTTGCCGGGCGGCCGGACCGACAGAGGCGAGATCATCCGGCGGGCCGGCGCTCGTCGTGACGGGATTGTTTGGAACAGTCCTCTCACCGATGCGTACTGTTATATTGCCGCTTTCCACCGGTGTATTCCGGTCCTGCACAAGCAGAACTTCAAGCTCGATTTCGCCTGTATATCCAGCGGATGGGCGCAACTTCAGATCTTCAAGATCTTTCAGAGAAACGGCCCAGGACTGTTTCAGCCGAAACCCTGAGCTGAGGCTGAATTCCGGCGGCAATCCGCGAAACATGATAAACGCATATTCGCGCGAATCATGCTGATCGACCGATATTTGAAGCGGTATGTCCGTGTCCGGGTCGCCGGAAACATCCCGAGCTATCAGGCTTGCGCGGTTGGTCTGTGCGAGCTGTGTGTTGGGCTTCGACAGGCTGTCAACCTTCGGCGTTGGGCCGATGGGTGATACGGACACCACCGACTTGGTCGCATTTCTGGCTGGCAGTGGCGGCGATAGTTCCACTTCGGTGCTAAGCAGAGTCGTTTGAGCGCTCTGATTTTCCTCAAGCCCACCCGGTAAGATGCCGGCCGGTCCATCGCCAGCATCATCGCTTTCAACCAGCCCCAATGAGAACATCGCCAACCCCGCAGCGAAGATACAAGCGAAAATAAAGATCGGACGCCGTACCAGCCCCCATTTTGGAGGATTAGCGGAACTCGAAAAAACCGTTTGGCCTTCCAGAGCCTGTTTTCGTTCGTCGCCCGCAAATTTAGGAGCAGGTACGCGGGAGCCGACCACCATCTGGCCCGCTGCGATCTCACTTTGCTCATAATCCGCAAAGTCTTCCCCAAGCTCGTCCAGGAGCACGGGCGTGTCTAACGGCGTTTTACCAGCAGAAGCAATGGCGAGACGGTCGGAGAGGCTTCGTAGCGAAAGCTTATCCGATGAGGGGTTCTCATCCGGCTCATGCCCGTCCTGCTTCTCTTCCACCATTTCGCTTATTCACGGAACTCAACAACAAGACCACTACTGCCTCTGCGGAGGCTAGAAATCCGCTGAGCATTATCACAATAAAGGATAAATATGCCAACTCTTTGCCGCTTCCTGGCGAAAATACATATGCCAGAAATGCCGAAAGCGGGCAATCGCGACCACGCGCCGCCCCTGTCCGGATCAGGCGGCTTCTACCTGCTCTGAGGTTTTCGCAATTGAGGCGGGCCATGTAAAGCTAAAGGACGTGCCCGGTCCTTCGCCGGATTGTACATCGATTGTCCCGCCACAGAATTCGATCGTTTTCTTGACGAGCGCCAGTCCCATACCGCTGCCTTCAACCTCATCGCGGGATTCAAGGTTCCGGAACATTTTGAAGATTTCCTCGTGATATTCCTCGGGAATGCCCGGTCCGTCATCTGTCACCGTAAAGCGATATTGGGAAGCAGATTTTTCGACCTGAAGCGAAATCGTGCCCGCCTCGCGATCGTGGTGCTTGATTGCGTTGCTTATCAAATTAAAGAAGACCTGCTGCAAGGGCATCCGTGAGACCTGAATTTCTGCAAATTCGACGGGGATTTCGATCTTGAAGGACGGCGGCGGATTCAATAGTGCCAAAATATCTGTAATCAATTCGTCGGCGGAAATCTGTTCCGAATAGCGAGCGTCTATTGCGCGCCCGACTCTGGAATATTCGAGCAGATCATCCAGCAATTGCTCCATTCTTCCGACGCGATTGCGTAACAGGTCCAGATGTTTCCGGTCCCGGTCGTCAAGCTTGTCCTCAAGGTCTTCTTCAAGCCAACCGCTCACATTCGCAATCACCCGCAAAGGCGCTTTGAGGTCGTGAGAGGCGACATAGGCAAAACTTTCCAACTCCTTGTTGGAGACATTCAGGGATTCAATCAGCTCGTCGCGGACCTGTTCAGCCTTCTTGCGCGAGGTGATATCGCTAATTTGAGCGATGAAGTATTTTGGCGTACCATCCTGCTGCGTTACAAGGGACACGCTGAGGAGGATCCAAACGATGTGACCATCCTGATGGAAATACCGCTTTTCCATCTGATAGCTATCGATCTCACCGGAGAGCATCTGCTGGACATAGCCGAAATCGGCATCGAGGTCATCTGGATGCGTAATGGTTTGGAAATCGAGGCTTAGCAGTGTTTTTTCATCATATCCGATGATGTCGCTTAGTGATTTATTGACGTCGATAAATTGTCCGTGCGGGGCAACAAGCGCCATACCGATCGGTGAGTAATGATAGGCGGACCGGAATTTCTGCTCACTCTCGACCAGATCCTGCGCATTTTGTTTTGCCTCGGAAATATCGTCGACCGATCCAGCCATCCGAAGAGGGGCGCCATATTCGTCCCATATCGCTTGGCCCCGTGCATGGATCCAGATGTAATGGCCGTCCTCATGCCGGAGGCGGTATTCAATTTTGTAAGGCTCGCCTTTGTGCACATGTCTGTTAAGCGCATCTAACACAGTATCGCGATCGTCGGCATGCAGACGCCCGACGAATTCGTCCAAATGCGGAACGAAGTCTTCGTTTGAAACACCGGCAATTTCCTTAAAGCGCGGCGACCAATAAAGCGCATTCGTCTGAACGTCCCAATCCCAGAGGCCAACGCTGGCCCCTCGAACGGCAAGCGCATACCGATCTTCGCTCACGCGGAGCCTGGCCGTCAGATTTTGAAATTCATCGATCAGGAGTGCGATCGGGAGAAAGGACATGCAAAAGATCGCAATGAAGATCTGGAGGTAGACAATCTGGCCTGTCAGGAAAGTATTGCCGGATAGCGAACTTCCGAAATGGCCCGCAAAGGTCATCAGAACGAGGAAAATCGAAAGGCCGGAGCACCCAATTGCTGTGGGCGCAAGGCCAAATCGCGTCGCGAGCCAAAGCATGATCGGCACAAATAGATAAGGTGAGGGGTAATCCTGCGACACGAAGACGATGTAAGAAATCAATGAAAATGCCGCAATGAATGCGCCAATCTCAAAGCCGGAGCAAGCCAGGACATTCTTTTTGTGTTTTGAGACGGTGTCCGTCGATAAGCATAATACCGGCGGAATAAAAATGACCAGGCCTGCAAGATCTGCAGCGGCCCAGGTGGAGGCAACTTTTGTCCATGGCGCACCGTAGGCCAGATTGACGACCGTCGCACCGATCAGGGCGGCGCAGGCAACGGCAATGATCGCGCCTAACAAGAGCCGGGGCGCTGTCTGCCAATCGAGCGAAAATGGGCGATTGGGCTTAAGACGATGCGCGGCGAGCAGGACGATTAATATTTCCGTCAGATTGGAAGCCGTCAGCCCTGAAGCC
>CAZMAC010000360.1:0-3847 GCA_964564085.1 uncultured Hyphomicrobiaceae bacterium | reverse complement strand
CTTGTTGCTCTTTTCGCAGAAAGACCCTTTCGTGGCTACCAGATCACTAGCATCGGAGGCTTCCGTGTTCTGCGTGACAGTGACGTCGAAATCAGCGAAAAGGCGGAAGACCTCGTCTTAACCTTCCAGGCCGCGCTCAAGAGGCGACGCCATGGCTCGGTTATTCGGCTTGAGGTCGAGGCATCCATGCCGGAGTCTTTGTATCGTTTTGTTGAAGACGAGTTAGATGTGCCTAAAGACGCGATATCGATCCAAGACGGTCTGCTCGCGCTATCGGATATATCGCAGCTTATTGTCGAAGAACGCCGCGACCTTCAGTTTGAGCCTTTCGTCATCAGGTTCCCGGAACGCATCCGTGAATATAACGGCGATTGTTTTGCTGCTATCCAGCATAAGGACATCCTCGTTCACCACCCATACGAGTCATTTGACGTTGTCCTCCAATATTTACGTCAGGCTGCTGCCGATCCTGATGTCGTCGCGATCAAATGGACGCTTTACCGGACCGGCCGCAAATCTCCAATTGTTGAGGCTTTGAAAGAGGCT
Organism: uncultured Hyphomicrobiaceae bacterium; assembly: GCA_964564085.1. GTDB lineage: Bacteria > Pseudomonadota > Alphaproteobacteria > Rhizobiales > Rhodomicrobiaceae > JAHQVI01. The sequence continues at coordinate 3,301 of CAZMAC010000360.1, read as the reverse complement.
GCGGACGCCGGAAAGCTGGTTACAGCGCTGGTTGAGATTAAGGCGCGCTTTGAGGAGGAAGCCAATTTAAAGGTGGCAAGAGATCTCGAAAAATCGGGCGTCAATGTCGTTTTCGGCTTTATCGAACTCAAGACACACGCCAAGCTCGGGCAAGTGATGCGCCGTGAAGGCGGTGAATTACGGACCTACTGCCATATCGGTACCGGCAATTATCATCCACATACGGCCCGCGTTTACACGGACCTTTCTTTTTTCACGGCCGATCCTGTTATGGGCCGTGATGTCACCCGACTCTTCAATTTCATCACGGGTTATGCAGAGCCCGCAGAGCTGGAAGCAATTTCCACCTCTCCCGGCGGGATTCGGGCGAAAATTTTACAACATATTCAAGACGAAATTGACCACGCACGCGCCGGGCGGCCTGCTGTCATCTGGATGAAGATGAATGCGCTCGTCGATGCCGGCATTATCGATGCTCTTTATGAGGCAAGTCTTGCCGGTGTTCACATTGAGTTAATTGTGCGTGGTATTTGCTGTTTGAGACCCGGCGTACCGGGCATGTCGGAAAATATCCGTGTAAAAAGCATTGTTGGACGTTTCTTGGAACATAGCCGGATTTATTGTTTTGGCGGCGGCAAGTCTTTACCTTCGCCAACAGCGCACGTTTACATCAGCTCCGCGGATATGATGCCACGTAATCTCGACAGGCGTGTTGAAGCTATGATACCCATCACAAATCCAACCGTTCACGAACAGATCCTCGGCCAAATCATGGCAGCAAATCTAAAAGACAATGAGCAAAGCTGGCGTGTCCTTTCCGATGGCAGCTCTATTCCTATTGAGCCTGATGGCGAGGAACAATCCTTCAACGCTCATAAATATTTCATGACCAATCCGAGCTTGTCTGGAAGAGGTGAAGCTCTCGCGAAAAGCTTTCCGCCCCGCGTTTTCGTCGGCGGCGCTCAAGACGTTTTGGATTAGTGTACGTGGACTGGCGCGGGAAAATCTTCACACAAGAAGCCAACCCGGTTGCCGTTATCGATATCGGATCCAATTCTATTCGTCTTGTGGTCTACGAAGACGAAATCCGCAGTCCAACGCCGGTTCTCAACGAAAAACTGCTATGCGGTCTTGGCAGAAGACGCACGCCAGAGGGGCAGCTGAATAAGCAAGCCGTTGAGCGAGCTTTCGCGACTCTCACCCGCTTCCGGAAATTGTGCGAACAAACCCGGGTCAAACGAACCTATGCATTTGCGACGGAAGCTGTTCGCAGCGCGAGCGATGGTGATATGTTTATCTCAGAAGCTGAAAAGTGCTGCGGCTGTCCGATCCGTATTCTAAAGGGCGCTGAGGAGGCCCAGCTTGCAGCTGCGGGAATCGCATCCAGCTTCGTAGATGCGGATGGATTTGCCGGTGATCTGGGTGGGGGCAGCCTGGAGCTAATCAACCTCCAAGGCCATGAAATGCTTCAAGAAGTGTCATTGCCTCTTGGGAGTTTGAATTTAATCGATATCGCCGGCAGCAACTATGCAAAGGCGAGCGCTTACATCGATGACTATCTGAAGCGGGTGGACTGGCTGGAGAAAGGGCGAGGCCGGCCATTCTACGCAATCGGCGGAACTTGGCGTTCAGTCGCTCGCCTCCATATGATGGAAACAGCTTATCCGCTGAGCATCATGCATCATTATACGATGTCGTTGAAGCACATCGACACGCTGTATACCGAAGTCGTCACGAGTGATCCAAACATTAAAAGTCTTGGAAAAATTTCGCGAGATCGCCGTGAAATGCTTCCCTACGGACTTTTGCTTCTCAAAAAACTTACAGACCGAATCAAACCATCGAAGATCATTTTTTCAGCCTTCGGTGTTCGCGAAGGGATGCTCTTCGTAAATCTGCCAGCCCGGGAGCAGGTCCTTGACCCACTCCTATCAGCTTCCCAAGACATGGCGGCGCGGCGCGCAAGATCTTTCGATTATTGCGCTGAGTTCTTCCGCTGGACGGAAGGCCTGTTTCAAGAGCGTGGCCTGGAGGAAACGGCGGAACAGCGGCGTTTGAGACAGGCGGCCTGCCTTCTTGTCGATGTGGGCTGGCGTGGTCATCCGGATTATCGCGGTGAAAAAGCATTGGGGCTTATCGCCCAATCGGCCTTTGTCGGTGTCGATCACCCAGGCAGGGCTTATCTGGCGCTGGCCGTCTATTACAGCCATGAGCGGTCGCTGCATGGCGACTTCAGTCCCGCTCTGCGCAAGCTTGCCGGACGTGAGCTCAATTACAGAGCCCAGATCCTCGGTCGAGCGGCACGCGTTGCGGTCAAGCTTTCTGTGAATATGCCGGGTATTATCAATCAAACCACAATTGGGTATAATGGGGATAAATTGGTGCTGCAATTGCCCGCCAGCCTTGAAGTCTTGGACGGCATGGCATTGCGCCGCCGCTTTAAAGTATTAGCGCAATCGCTGAATTGTGAGCCTGAAATTCAGATCGAGCTTCAGCCAAGATCGGCAAAATCCATTCTGAACGCGTTTGCCTCGCGCGAATAACGGTCTGATGGAAGCTGGCAGAGCTGTCGTTATGAAGCCTTTGTTAATCAAACTGGTTCATGAATTCGTGCTCGTGCCCTAATCATTCTGCAATAATCGCCGCTTACGCGGAGTGAACGCGGACGATGAACCAGGACCTTTATAAAACCTTGAATGTGACGCGGACCTCGAGCCATGACGAGATCCGTGCGGCCTATCGTAAGCTGGCCAAGGAATTTCACCCGGACCGCAATCCGGGCAACAAATCGGCGGAGGAAAAATTCAAGCAGGTCTCCGCTGCATTCAACATTCTGGGCGATCCGGAAAAGCGCCGCAAATATGACGCCGGCGAAATCGATGCAAGCGGACGGGAGACCGGCGGTTTCTACGGCGGCGGCAATGGCGCTGGCGGTTATCGCTATAGCACCTCTGAGAATTTCGGCGATTTCAGCGACATATTCGGCGACTTTTTCGGCCGGAGCGGGCATGGGACCGGGACAGGGACCGGCGGCGCTGGCGGCGGCTTCAATATGCGCGGTATGGACTACCGCTACCATTTGGAGATCGATTTCATCGAGGCGGCCAATGGCGTCAAAAAACGCGTCCTTCTGCCCGAGGGTGAAACGCTCGACATCAATGTGCCCTCCGGGGTCATTCAGGGCCAGGTTTTGCGCCTCAAGGGCAAGGGCGGTCCGGGCGTCGGCCGGGGTTTGCCTGGCGATGCGCTGATCGAGTTGAAAATCCGGCCCCACGGCTATTTCGAGCGCGACGGGGACAAC
>CAZMAC010000359.1:0-3878 GCA_964564085.1 uncultured Hyphomicrobiaceae bacterium | reverse complement strand
GGCCGCACGGCGCTTGAGGCACATGCGGGCGGGGCTACACTGATCAGCTCAGGACGCGGCGGATTGGCCGAGGTTAGCGGCAAGAGCGCTTTATATCTTCCCGCTATCAGACCGGAGGCGATTGCTGCGGCGATCGAAATGCTGATCAACAATGAGGCGCTGCGCGTCCGGCTTGGCTTTGAGGGGGCCGAACGCGTCCGGACTCGTTTCGATATTCGAACACAAGCCGCGCGTCTCGATGATTTCTATGAGGAAATCGCTCAGCCTCAGGTGAATGCGTTTAGCGAGAGCGTTCAAGATGTTTCAGCGGCCAGGCAATTACGGGCGGCCGAATGAGTGCGTCCCAACCATCCGTCTTTACAGGAGGCGACGGGCGGACCGATAGGCCGGTTTCTGTCTCTTTTTTGGTGACTTCCTACAACAAGGGCGCCTATCTGCCTGCCGTTCTTGAAAGTGTATGGCGTGAGGCCAGTTCAACCGGGGGCGAACTTATTCTCGTCGACGATGGTTGGTCTGACGGTTCGGTTAACTTATGCGCCGGCTTTGCCGAAACCCACCCGGAAATTCGCTATTGGCGGCAGGAAAACCAGGGCATTTACCCAACAGTGAATACCATTGCCGCCGAAGCGAGTGGCGATTGGATCCGGTTCTGCGATAGCGATGATCCGCTTATTGCCGGCTCAACAGAGCGCCTGATCGAGGCGGGCGAGGCGACAGGGGCCGGCGTCGTCTATGGCCAGGCAATTCATTACGGGCCGGAACCGATATCCTACCGCGAATGGACGCCTCCGGCCGGTTTATCGAGCGACGCCCAATTGCATCCGGACGGCTTGATGCATCTCATTCGGGGTATGAACTTTACGCCGTCCATGGCAATTTACCGCCGCTCCGCGCTGGAAGCGGCGCTTCCTTTGCCAACAGATCTGGTCTCTTGCCAGGATCTTGCGATGCTGTTTCCCGCTGTCCGCCACATGCCGCTCGCATGGATCGAAACGCCTGTTTGTTTCGGCCTGAGAGGCGCGCCGAACCAGCTCTCCGCAAACCACGCGCTAACCCTCCAGCAGACCATTCGCATCACCCAGCGAAATGCGGCTCTGCTTTCGTCCAGCCACAAACGGGCTGCCTTGCTGAAGGCAGCAAACCGGACACGGCGCTGGCTGCGGAAGGCGCAACCGGAACGAAATTCTTTCAGATGGCAAGTCTGGTTGATTGGAGTTGCGATATCGGCAAAACTTGGACTGGTGGACTTTACGAAGACACTGGAAAAGATCGCCCGGTTTTATGAGCAAGAGCTGGGACCCGTAATCGGACGCGAAGTCAAGCCATTCTGATCAAGCGCGAAGATGCTTCACCGGGCTTCTAGAGCGCTTTCAGGCGAAGTAGATACCGGTTCGCCGCTCGGAAAGCGCGATAAAACAAATAGTTAGAGCCGAGGCCCTGATTCAATCAGGGCGGATAAGGCTCTAGCTGGTCTTCGTTTGATCTGCTTTCGCTGATGAAACACGCTCCCATCCGTGCCGGGTAAGACGCTCTTGCGGGCTGAAGCGCGCCTTATAAGCCATCTTGCGGGAGCCGGCGATCCAATAGCCAAGATAAACGTAAGGGAGTTTCAGGGCTTTCGCATATTCGATGTGCTCAAGGATAATATAGGTTCCAAGGCTGCGGTCGTTCAGATCGGGGTCGTAGAAACTATAGACAAGCGAAAGGCCATCGCTAAGGCGATCGCACAATGCAGCCGCCGCAAGCGGCAGGTCGCCTGTAACGGCACTGCTCAACAAGCGCGAGCCCGGTTTGCGCCGATATTCGGTAATGAATGTATCCACGGCACTGTCTTCGATCATCATGGAATAATCGAAGACCGACATATCCGCCATCCCGCCATCCGAATGACGCTCGCCGATATAATCGCGAAAAAGCGCATATTGTTCGGATGTGGCGATCGCACTTACCCGCCGGTTTTGAAGATCTTCGTTGCGGCGGCTTATGCGGCGCATGGATCGTGTCGGTGTGAATTCATCGACGACAATGCGAACAGAAACGCAAGCCTGACAGCCATCGCAATAGGGCATGTAGGCAATGTTCTGGCTGCGGCGAAATCCGCCTTTCAGCAGATTATCGACCATGGCGGAAGATTTATCGGGCGTAAGATGAGTAAAGATTTTTCGTTCAAACCGTCCCAATAAATATGGGCAAGGTTGAGGAGCAGTCACATAAAATTCTGGAAAACGTCGACTCTGCTCAGTCACCTCAGGGCCTCACTCGTCACCATCCATTCCCCTAAGTCATGAACCCACCTAATAGCTTAAGTGACAGTTGGCACTCAAATCAAGAGAAAGGGTTCTATGTCTATAAGTTTTGTTGCACTGCAAAATGCTCAGTTTGCAGAATTATATGTTCATTACAAACAAAAAACCGTCGTGTAATCTGCATTTTTTCATTTCGCCGCTGACCAATATATATTCCAAAATCGAAATACACCTAAACTCTATCCGACAGCATTTTGTTGTTGAGAAAACTGAAGATATCAAGAGTCAAGGCGGTAAACGCAAAAGCCTTTTTTCTCAAGCTTGCCAATAATATTAACCGCATGGTTCGCATCTTTGGTCTCAATCGTCACATCAAGCGTGGTGCCTTTCGGTGGCACGCTGAGAAGTGTGCGGCGATGCGAGACTTCAAGGATATTGGCACCCGCTTCGCCAAGACAGGTTGCAACCCGCCCAAGCACGCCAGGTTGGTCGTCGATCACAAGCCGCAATGAAACAATCTTACCTTCCCATTCGAGACCGCGAACCATGATCGAGGCCAGGACTCTTACATCGATATTACCGCCCGAAAGAACAAGCCCGACCTTGCGTCCGCGAAATTGATCAGGATTGGCAAGAAGCGCGGCAAGGCCAGCCGCACCTGCGCCTTCGGCCATCGTTTTTTGCAGAGACATGAATACAGCAACCGCCTGCTCAATATGCGGCTCGCCAACGAGAAGAATATCTGAAACAAGGCTGGTCACGATCGGCGAAGTTAAATCTCCCGCGTACTTCACGGCGATGCCTTCGGCGAGCGTTTGACCGCGGCATTCGGAGGGTGTTCCATCAATCGCGCCTTTCATAGAGGGGTAGAGAGCCGCCTCAACCCCGACGATATCGATGTCGGGTTTCAGCTTTTTCATCGCCACCGCGCATCCTGAAATCAAACCGCCTCCGCCAATCGGCATGACGACGCAGTCAATATCCGGCTGATCTTCGAGCAATTCGATCCCGAGCGTCCCCTGTCCTGCCATCACATATGGATCGTCGTAAGGATGCAGGATGGTAAGGCCTTTCTCGGACGCAATCTCTCGCGCCGCACCTTGTGCCTCGGCAAGGGTTTCCCCGGTTAAAACGACTGTTGCGCCGAACGCCTCTGTATTGCTCACCTTCACGAATGGCGTATGCTCCGGCATGACGATTGTGGCTGGAATTCCGAGGCGCTGCGAATGAAAGGCAACGGCTTGAGCATGGTTACCGGCAGACATTGTAATAACGCCGCGCTCGCGCTCATTTTCTTTTAGAGAGAGAAGCTTGACGAGTGCGCCACGGTCCTTAAAGGAGCCGGTCACCTGAAGATTTTCATATTTAACAAAGACATATGCGCCGGTTAGCCGTGACAGCTTTGGGGCTGGCAGGGTCGGCGTTCGAAGAACGCGGCCACTAATCAGCTTTGTCGCTTCGAACACATCGCGATAGCTTATTGCAAATTCCGTATCCGGTACGGCAGAAGCGACCGAGCTCATTTGAGGTCCTTAGATCGACCGACGTTTAATCGGTACCGGTTAAACGTCGTCAACTTGATCTATTTCAAAAAGTTAGCGCAACTGTCCGCGTCCGATTGGACGCGCGTTG
>CAZMAC010000358.1:0-3884 GCA_964564085.1 uncultured Hyphomicrobiaceae bacterium | reverse complement strand
CCTCGTGGGCGTGCCCAGCGAGGGGTGCGGTGTTGCGGAAATCATCACCCCGGAAGGCGCGAAGCGGCTGTCCGGGTCACTCGCGGAACGATCTCACGCGACCCCGGATAAGCGCGGGGCGCATTCCGGGGTGACGCAAAGGGAGACTGGCGAGGCGCTTTGTGCTGCGCCGACGAAATCCCTGCGAAAGCAGGGATCTGCTTCATATTGAGTTTGCGGCATACCAGATGCCCGCCTGCGCGGGCATTTCAAGAAGGGTTGGTGAAGCGAGCATATTCGTGCTGGAAAGATGGAGGGCGACAAATACACAAATGTCGCCCCGGAAAGCCGTGTGGCTTATCCGGGGTCTACTCTCGCAACCGCACGGCACGGCGTGTGTTGATCGCGGAGTGGTTCCCGGCTCGACCTGCGATTGTCCGGGATGACGAAATAGAGGTCAAGCGCGGGTTTGTTGTTGAGGAAATCGTCACCCCGGATTCCCGTGCCGAGCTCAGGACAGGCAGCCGCAAGGCTTGTCCGGGATCGCGTGAAATTCCGTTCTGTTCTTTTCGGGGACGGCTTGATCGGATCGTCGATAAGCATGCGGCAGCTAAACAAGACCAAGCTCGCGCATTATCACCGCCGTATCAATCCCAATCACACAAAGATGAAAAGCTCTCAAAACTGAACCGATCCGACCTATGTCTCTTGTGACATGAGCAGGCATCTCATGCGAAAAAATCGATGGAGAAGGATCATGAAACAGATTTTTGTATCAGCGCTTATGGCGCTTTCGATTATTGCGACTGCATCTGCCGCCTCAGCAGCCGGCGCTCCCAGTGTCGGTTGGGTTGGCAATGATGCGCCGCTCTCTGATCAGCTTTCCTTCTGGAACCAGTTTGGAAAGGGCGGTTAATTTCAAGCTCCCGATTTCCATTCTGCAGTGGGAGCAGATTTTTTCGGGCGATCTGCGAGCCGATGGAAGCAATTCACATCCGCATACAAACGTTATGTTTGCTGCATCATGGATTGCCTCGCGTCTCGCAGGCGCCTGCCATGACGTGAGAACGGCTTTGGAACATAACGGTCGTTGAGGGGCTGGGCAGAGAAATCATCAGTGTCCGCGCTTTTCAATCTGCGTCGTCAGCGTCTTTCGTTATCGATAAGCCTATGACATCAGGTTTGAGCTGCTGGCGAATGAATGACTGGGTTCCGGCCAATCAGACAAAAGCACTGATGTTCGCCGCGAAATACAAGACGTTCTCCTGTCAACTCTGCTCGACGCATGGAGTTTGAACAAGCCGGAAATCGTCGGTCACGATTTTGGCGGCTTAGCCATCTTGCGAACGCATTTTATAAGTGCCCGCGAATATGCGAAAATGACGCTGTTTAACGCAGTCGGCGTCCTACCATCGGGATCACCGTTTTTCTCGCCTGTCAGGACGCACGAACCGGCATTTCGGGATCTTCCGGCCTATGCCCATGAGGCCTTGCTGCGCGTGTATATGCAGGCGTCTGCCGGTAAAGAATTGAGACCGGATGCTTTGGAAATGTTTATGGCGCCGTGGGTGGGTGAGGTTGGTCAGCCATCGTTCTATCAGTCAGCCGCTCAGTCCAATCTTGGCGCGATTGAGGAATTGCAGCCGAAGATGCAGGCACCGAGTTTTCCTGTTGATATGATTTGGGGTCGCAAAGATACCTTTATCCCTTTGTCGTAGGGCCGTGAGCTAGCCACCTGCTTGGGGGCAAGATCCTTCAAAGAGGTTGCGGACGCAGCTCATCTGGTTCAGGAGGATGCGCCTGCAGCCCTGGTCGGTCACTTGCTGAACGCGTTGGAGTGATCATTTAGCGGAACGAAGTTCTGCAGACAGTGTATGTCCACAGGAATAAACCGCTCATGATCAAGCGAGCCTAAATATTGAATTATTATTTCGCTTTGATCTTTTCCATGACATTGTCAATCGTATTCTGAAAGTCCTCTGTCATTTTATTGCCTAATGCCCAAAAGACGATTTGAAATGACTTGTCGTCATAAATCTTGAAAAAGTTATGGAATATAAATGGCGTTCCTTTAATTTTCGGATTATAAGTTATACTCCGGAATCCAGGAAAATCTGGTACTTCGTCCGTTACATTGAGAACAGGAACCTGCCTCAAATCAACGCCGGATGCTTTTGCAGCGTTGCTAAGGATGGCTTCTTGTAAAAAGTTATAAGTATAGCCATCCTTTGAGCCCGAACTTTCATGAATAACACCGAAAAAATATTTATTTGCGTTGACATAACCTGTCGAAAATGAGCCGCCGAGGTTCCTTTTTCTCCAAACTGAGCCGTTCAAGCAAATTTCCAGTCCGTGAATATTTTCACAACTGTCTTTCGCAGCGTTTCGTGCCCCATCCTTGAAACGCCAGGTCCCATCGCTCTCAAGAATCACGATGCGCCCGTCAACGACTGCTGTGCCAACCTGTTCAGCAGAACCGGGAGAGCTGTTCACGGCAGTGAGAAAGACAGTTAGAAACAGGCACAGAGAAATATGATTCACAGCACGGCCAAATACGGTCCTTGACATCAACATGCCCCTTAAAAGCTGACGAAATCGAACCAGAGCATGCAACTATGTCGGCTGCGGGGCAAGTCAGAAGTTGGTCGAAGCTTTTTCAGGAAAGACTCAGCCCTTATTTCCGATCCGATGCGCGCGATTCCGGACATGGCTTGGCGACACCGCGATGGCGGCAGAGCCCGCGCCCGAACCCCTCGCCTAAAAAATCAGATAAAGCAAAATGATAACCGTTATCGCTACACCCAGCAGCCACATGATGAGCGCTGGCATAACAACATGCTCGATGGATTAGACTGAAACAAAATCGCAGCGTCCAACCTGAAAAATCTGCCCGGGAAGAATAGTTCCGTGCTGATGTGTTTTGGCCGGTCTCGCCCGTGGTTGATGGTTGCTCCAAGCTTGTCTAGGCTTCGTTGTGGAAGCAAATGGAGCAAGGCTAAGATGACGGACGCCTATTTCGACGCATCGGAGACCCAGGACAGCGCTTTGCGCGAAGCGGCGCTGATGCAGCAGCTCGGCGGTTTCATAGATTTGGCGATGGCGCAGGCGCTGGGCTGGGCGCGGCATCTGGCAGGCGTTCAGGATGTAGGCCCGATCGCGTCCCGCGCTGACCTCGCCCGGCTCCCGCTTTTACGCAAATCCGATCTGACGGAAATGCAGCGGGCTAATCCGCCCTTTGGCGGCTTCGTCACCTCCAAGCCGATTGCGCGGATTATGGTGTCGCCCGGACCGATCCATGAGCCGCAACCCGCCGGTCCTGACCCCTGGGGGATGGCGCGCGCGCTTTATGCGGCCGGTTTCCGGCAAGGCGACGTCATCCACAACGCTTTCGCTTACCATCTCACTCCCGCCGGTTTCATGCTGGATGAGGCGGCGCAGGCGCTCGGCTGTACGGTAATTCCGTCAGGAACAGGCAACACCGAGCAGCAGGCCGAGGCGATCATCCGGCTGCGTCCGAACGGTTATGTCGGCACGCCGGATTATTTGAAGGTCCTGCTAGACAAAGTCGAGGAAATCGGCGGCGGCCTGGCAACGATCTCCAAAGCGCTTGTGTCCGGCGGTGCGCTTTTTCCTGCGATGCGGGCTGATTATGCGGCGCGCGGCGTTGCCGTCCTGCAATGCTATGCGACCGCCGAGCTGGGCTTGATCGCCTATGAGAGCGGGACGGATCAAGGCATGATTGTCAGCGAGGGGATTATTGTCGAGATTGTCCGTCCCGGAACGGGCGATCCGGTGCCGGACGGCGAGGTCGGCGAGGTGGTCGTTACCAACTTCGACGAAACCTATCCGCTGATCCGCTTCGCCACAGGCGACCTGTCGGCGGTGATGCTAGGCCTCAGCCCTTG
>CAZMAC010000357.1:0-3887 GCA_964564085.1 uncultured Hyphomicrobiaceae bacterium | reverse complement strand
CCGGTCGTGGCGTTGACCTCGACATCCTCCGGCCGGTCCATCTTGGTTGCGCCAAGCAGATCGGCTGCAAGCCGGGTGTGGATGAGGATGTCGGCCTGGTTCTTGAAGCCGGATTTCTCGTTCAGCGCCGGGTTTTCACCGTGAACAAGCGACAGCCATTCGCCTGTGCCATCGGCGTTAAATCGCGCGACATGAAGCGTGCCGCGATCGAGAATGTCCTTATTCGCTGTCCGGTCTTCGGTATTCACCTTATCGGCCGTGACGAATTTATAGACATAATCAAAGCGCTGATCGTCGCCCTGATAAACGACGAAGCGCCCATCCTTGTTGACGACATTTGCCGCGCCTTCATGTTTGAACCGGCCCATGGCTGTGCGTTTGACGGGCACGGAGTTCGGGTCCGTCGGATCGATCTCGACAACCCAGCCGAACCGGTTCACCTCGTTGGGCTCCTTTGCGATATCGAAGCGGTCATGAAATTTGCCCCAGGCATACCACTCGCCCGGCGCTCCATACCGCTTCAAAGCCCCCGCATCTTCGCTTTGCGATGCGGCATCCTTGTTCCAGAAATAGCCGTTGAAATTCTCCTCGCAGGACAGCCATGTGCCCCAGGGCGTCATGCCACCGGCGCAATTGTTCAACATGCCCCGAACTTTCGTGCCGGTCGGGTCCTGACTGGTTTTCATCTTATCGGCTCCGGCCGCAGGGCCGGAAATACGCATTTCCGTCTCGCCCGTGATACGCCGCGCGTAAGGTGAGTCCTCCACGACGCGCCACTTGCCGTCTTCGCGCTTGATCTCGAGCACCGAGCCGCCATGCGCCATGATTTCGATATCGACAAGCGACTTCGTCATTCCGGCGAAATTATTATCTTCATGCATGGCGCCGCCGCCGGGAAAGATCAGTTCGACATTGGTATATTCATGATTGACGACAAGCAGCCCGTGATCGTTGCGGCCGTCCAGCGGAACGAAGCCAAGATAATCGTTATTATAGCCAAATTGCTTGGCCTGGGCTTCCGCGCTCTGGTTTTGCGGATCAAATTCAGGGGCGCCGGGCAAAACCTTATCGCCCCAGCGGATCAAGATTTCGGCGTCATAGCCCTCAGCAACGTGATGATTCTCATCCGATCCTGCCGTCAATTCAGAGAATGCAAAGGAAGGCGTTGCAGATGCGATACCGGCCTTCGCTTGTCCGACCCCGATCGTGTCGAGCGCGGGCATGACTGCCTGAATCGCTACGACCGCTAAGCTGCCTTTAACCATGTCCCGCCGCGACAGACGCTCAGCGATCACATCGCCGATTGTGGAATTGGCGCTCACATTTGAGCCGTGATCTTCTGAGCCTTCATAGCGTTGCGAAACGGGCATATTTGAAAATTTTTTCATAAAACAATCTCCTAAACGCCGAAACCGGCTCGAATTCGTGGTAAAAAAGTCATAAGCTGACTTTGTAAGAAGCGTGTGACGAGTGCCTGATGATGCGCCTGGGTGTGCGCAATAATGGGCTTCGCAGAAATCGTTTGCGTTGGTATAAAAATAGGCTGTTATTCGAAAAGGGGCTTTCGATTTGGCTGCGTGGCTTGCAATTTTGGCACTTATCAGTGCGGGGATCGCGCTTATCATCACCCATGATGCCGGTACGATCGCGGGTATTCCCAACGAATCCTTTGCGCGGCTGGTTGCAGGCGTGTCGATTCTGATTTTCATCACCGGGGCCGTTACGTCCTCCTACCGAGGCCGCATTTTTCACGCGATCAAGCATCTCACCGTATGGACGGCGATGCTTTTCTTTGGCGTTGGTCTTTATGCCTATCGCGGAGAATTGGCGGTCGTGGCTGATCGGGTGATCGGCGAACTTAGCCCGCAAGGGACGCAGATCAACGTCACGGGAACGTCTGGCTTTGGCAACGCCGTCCGCGTCAAACGCGGCTGGAGCGGTCATTTCCTGGTCACGGCGGAAATCCGCGACAGGCCGGTTGAAATGATTGTCGATACCGGCGCCTCGACCGTCGTATTGCGTTTCGAGGACGCCAGACGACTTGGGATTGATACGCGCAACCTTCGTTATTCCGTTCCTGTCCAGACAGCAAACGGGTCTTCTTACGCAGCCCGCGTCTATTTGCAGAAAATTTCCGTCGGAAATGTCGATATCAGAGGCGTGGAAACGCTCATCGCAAAACCACAATCGCTCCATCAAAGCCTTCTTGGTATGAGTTTCTTAAGTCGTTTGCGCTCATATGAGTTTGCAGGCGAGTATTTGGAACTTCGGGGTTGAGGCGTAAAGACCGGTAAGGCGCTGTTCGGCTGACCGGTTTTGAGTATGAGGAGCATAGGGGTATGGCATTCCGGGGCGGGATGCAGCGCGCCGCGAGTGAGGCCGGCCTGTGGCTGGCCGTGGCGGGCACGGCAATCGTGAGTTTTTATTTTTTCGAAGATGCGTATCGCGCGTTTGAGCAGAATTGGCCAAGGTTGCATGCAAGTTTTGCGACCGATGAACGATCCCGGCTGAGAACCGTCGATACGACGCAATCCGTTAACATCGACGAAGATCGCACGCCGCAAGCGCCCTTGCGGGAAACCGCTGATCTGCGGCCGACCGTGACCGGTCTGACAGAGTTGGTCAATCGCGTTTCACGGCCCGAACGGCGCGTCACGCTCAGTGCCAATGATTATGGCCATTTCCTCGTCCAGGCGGATATTAACGGCGTGAAAGTTGAGCTGCTGACCGATACGGGCGCAACCTATGTCGCCCTGAATTACGAAAGCGCGCTCGCGCTCGGCTTCAGCCGCAAAAATCTGGAGTTTACCAGCCGCTCCAGCACCGCTAACGGGATTGCAAGCGTTGCCCCCGTCAATCTGGAGACTGTGCGCATCGGGAGTATTGTGATGCACGATGTGAAAGCCGTCATCGCCGAACCCGGCAAAATGACCCAAAATCTTTTGGGCATGAGCTTCATAAGCCGCCTGTCCGGCTTTGAACTAAGCGGGGGACGTCTCAATCTGGTACAGAATTGAATTTCTAAAGCGTGTCTTTTGTCCGAAAACCGGTGCCCACTTTTGGGAGACACGCTGTAGTTTCCCGTGAACAACGCCTAACCATTTGGCCGACTATCTGTTTTCGGTTTTAGGAAGTATTCGATTTCGCAAGTTTTCAGCGTTTGAGTGTCGGAAGCTTGCAATTTGCGCTTCCGTTTTTTGTGGCCTGCGTGTTTCTTCCTTCTGGTCAGATGGGGGAATGTATGCGGCCATCGAAGACGTAACCGGATCGGTCTGGTGATCTGTTCAAAGCGCGGCTTGACCAGATCATTAATCTGCAACACGCACTGGTGCGGCTGGCCACTGAAGTAGATTGGGACTGGATCGACGAGGAATTGTCGGGCCATTACAGCAAGAGTGGACGTCCGGCTATGCCGACGCCGTTCATGGTCGGCCTGCTGCTCCTGAAGCATTTTTACGACCTCTCGGATGAAGGCGTCTGCGCGCCGTAATCGAGGAAATCCAGGCCCTGACAGGCCGGGAGATCGAGAGGTTTTTGTCGATAAGGGTATCGCCGCCATAATGCACCCGAGCCACTCCGGGCATTCCGCTCAGGCTAGAGCAACGCGCGTCCAATTGGACGCGGACAGTTGCTCTAACCTTTTAAAATAGATCAACTTTTCTGCGCTTAATCGATTCCGATTAAACGCAGGTTGATCTAGAAGTGCGGTGTCCATGGCCGGATCAAACGCGAGTTGAAGCCTCGATCCGCCATCGAGCCTACAATTGGTCATATGAAAACCGACGAGCATATGGACCGGAAAATCCGCCACCCCGGAGGTCCGAAGGCGGGAGCCACAGTACACGACAGGACTCTGTTAAGGACGACGCGATTCAGATTTGGTGGAA
>CAZMAC010000356.1:0-3889 GCA_964564085.1 uncultured Hyphomicrobiaceae bacterium | reverse complement strand
TTTTACGTCCCGCTCGCGCTTGTCGGCTTTCATCCGCTGGCCATCGCCGCGGTGCTCGGCGCAAACCTTGGCTATCAGTTCTTTATCCATTCGGAGCTGGTGCCGCGCCTCGGGCCGCTTGAATGGATCCTGAATACCCCGACCCATCACAAGGTTCACCATGCATGCAACGACGTGTGTCTCGACAAGAACTACGGCGGGACGCTGATCGTCTTCGACCGGCTGTTCGGCACGTTTGCCGCTCCGCCTGAAAACGAACCGCTCCGTTACGGGCTGGTCGGGCGCGAACCGTCACACAATCCCGTCACGATCGTTTTTGGTGAATGGGCTGCGATCCTCAATGATCTACGCAATTCTCGCGCCGGATTCTCCTACTGGTTGCCGGTCCTTTTCGGTCCGCCACGCGCAAAGAGCGGGTCGGTAAAAACTGGAAGAAGCAAAACGAAATCAATCGAAGCGTGACGTCCCAAGCCGAATAGCGACGTCCTCAACTCAAAAACTGCATGACGACGAAAAGTAAGGAGACAGACATGACAAACAAGATCGCCTTTTTCCTCGCCTCACTAGCCTGCATCGCGACCGCAAGCACAGCCGCATCGGCTGCAACGCCAGCAATTGCCACCACCAACGTCAACTTGCGCGCTGGACCATCGACGCATTTTCCAGTGGTGAAGGTCGTGCCGGCCGGTGCCCGTCTCGTGACCTTCGGTTGCGTGAAAGGCTACACTTGGTGCGACGTCAGCTTTGCCGGAAACCGCGGCTGGCTCGCGGCACGCTACGTCCGCCTTGCAGGACGTGGGGTTATCGTCTCGCCAAAGGTGGCGGTGTGGACCGGCATCCCCGTTGTAGCCTTCAACCACGCCTATTGGCGCGCGCATTATGTCGGCCGTCCCTGGGTCGGCCGCTGGCCGGTTTATGCCGCTCGTTGGCGCGCGCCAGCCGCCGTTCGCGCTCGGGCGCCCCGCGTTCGTGCCGGAGCGCGGCGCGCAGTCCGCGCTCGCTGCCTGCGTTTTGGATGTTGAGGCTGCCACACGCTTATGGATCAGCCGCGCCGTTCGGACGCCCTCATCCGCTCCGTCAGTCGCCGTCTCTCACCCAAGGCACGCTGACCCGGAAACAGAAAGTATGGACCATGACGTTCAATCCGCGCACTGCAACGCTCTTCGCGATTGTCACTGCCCCTGTCGCAACCCTCGCAACTGCCGCACCGGCCAATGCGGATCCGCGACTGGCGCAGGTTTTGGCCAGCTTCCAGCAGACCGATACCAACCAGGACAAGAAGTTGGATTTCGGCGAGTTCATCACGATCATAGACCGCGATGCAGACGACGGCCTCGGGCGGGTTGGGATGATCAGCCGTTTTGGGCTGCACAGCCGCGCCTTCGGCCGGATCGACGCTATAATGGCGATGGCGTCGTGACACCGACAGAAATCGCGGCGTTGGCCCGGCGGTAGTTAACAAGAATGCGCCGGTGGTCATTACCTCGTCGTTTGATTTGAAACGACATCATCAAAGGAGAACGAACAATGAAATTACCAAAACATCTGGCATTGCCAATGATCCTGCCCGTTATGATTGGGATGGCACATCTGGCTCCCGCGAGCGCCGATGCGCAGCGCGCACAAGCGCGGGCCAATTTTCAAGCAGCCGATGTCAACCAGGATCAGGTTCTGGACCCAGCCGAGTTCAAGACCTTTATCAATCTCAATGCAGACCACAACCTCGGCCGGGCGGGGATGATCCGCCGTTTTGGAATGTATGGCCGGGCGTTTGGCACGGCAGATGCCAACGGAGACGGGGTGGTGTCGAAACAAGAAATCGCGGCCCGGGCCCAAAGGTGACGAGCGAGATGCGGCGGTGGCGAAGCGATCCCGCGTCATTTGAAACTCGGCAATCAAATGTAAAAGTATGGACTTCATCGGACATCGTTAACGAAGTGGTGGGCATTTTATCGTGATGTGGATGCAATTGGGCACTGCATCACGAGAGGGATAAAGGGATGTCCTCCATGACGACGGAACAGAAAATCATCAAGGCCAAATTGGGGCTTTTGGAGTTGGCCAAACAGCTTGGCAATGTGAGCCAGGCTTGCAAGGTTATGGGATATAGCCGCGATAGTTTCTATCGGTTTAAGGAGCTTTACGAGAAGGGCGGAGATCTGGCTCTGGCGGAAATAAGCCGACGCAAACCGATCCTTGCTAATCGAGTGGCGCCTGAAATTGAACAAGCTGTTGTTGAGCTTGCCATTGATCAACCCGCTTGGGGTCAACTGCGTGTGTCAAACGAGCTGCGCAAGAAAGGCGTGGTCGTTTCTGCCTTTGGCGTTCGTTCGGTTTGGAAACGCCATGATCTGGAAAATATGAAGAAGCGTCTGAAGGCGCTGGAAGCCAAAGTCGCACAAGAAGGTTTGATCCTGACCGAGGCACAGGTCGTAGCCTTGGAAAAAGCCAAACAGGATAAGGAAGCTCACGGCGAGTTTGAGAGCGAATGCCCGGGCTATTGCGTGGCGCAGGATACGTTTTATGTTGGCACGCTCAAAGGCGTGGGACGCATATATCAGCAGACTGCCATCGATACTTATACAAAAGTGGCCTTTGCCAAGCTCTATGATCGGAAAACGCCGCTAACGTCGGCGGATCTTTTGAATGACCGTGTCGTTCCGTTTTTTGATAACCATGATCTTGTCGTGAGCCGTGTGTTGACTGACCGCGGCACGGAATATTGCGGACGCCCCGAAAGTCACGATTATGAGCTCTATTTGGCGATCGAGAACATTGACCACACCCGCACCAAGGTAAAAAGTCCGCAGACCAATGGTATTTGCGAGCGGTTCCACAAAACCATGCTCGATGAGTTCTACCGCATTGCTTTCCGCAAAAAGCTGTATGAAACTATCGATGCGCTCCAGGCCGATCTGGATGAGTGGATGCGAACCTATAATGAGCAGCGACCTCATCAAGGTCGCTGGTGCTTTGGTAAGACGCCAATGCAGACCTTCTTGGATGCAACGCCGTTGGCGAAGGAGAAGATGATCCAGGCCGCGTAAAAGAATCGCCTGGCAGCTTCGTTCAATCGGACAGCTCACCCCCGATTAACGAAGTCCGTCCGATGAAGTCCATACTTTTACAAATCAAAGGAGAAAAGAAAATGAAAACTCTCAAAGTATTGGCGTCTGCATCCCTCCTTCCAATTGTTTTGGGAATGGCCGCTGTGGCGCCGGCGGGCGCTGCACCTGCATCCCCAGCGCAGCTCAAGTTGCTCACTTGGAACCAGAGCGTAAAGCTACAGACAGTGCACTGCCGGCGCTTCATTCACGTCCACCGGCGCTGTGTCCTGTGGCGCGGCGGAATCTGCCGCCGCTGGGTGCGGTATCGTCATCGTTGCGGCTGATAGAGACCCTTGGTTTGCCCAAACTAAGGAAGCAGATTGGGATCCGCTCAAGGTAATGGACGCACTCGATCTGCTTCCCAATTGGCAACGCGCTCTCGGCGGGCTGAAGCACCCAACGTCAACTCAATCAACACGAATAAAATGAAGGATTTTGGAATGACCGACTCGAATGAAATCAATAGAAGAGACGCCCTGAAAGTGGGGCTGCTGGGCGCAGCAGCAGCAGGAATAGCCACCCAGGCTGCACAACCGGCCCGGGCCCAGTCGCCGAAAGCAAATAGTTCGCGACCCAATATCCTTCTGTTGCTGGTCGATGAGCAGCGCTATCCGATGGTCTATGAGAGCGAACAGCTCCGCTCTTTCCGAGAAACTTACTTGCCCGCGCAAAACAGCCTTGCCGCGCGGGGCATCGCGTTCGACCGCCACTATATCGCGTTTTTTTATTTTGTGCCGAGCCGCACCTAGATTTACACCGGCCATTACCCTTCTCTGCACGGT
>CAZMAC010000355.1:0-3908 GCA_964564085.1 uncultured Hyphomicrobiaceae bacterium | reverse complement strand
CAGGAAAGAGGCGTCAGCCAGCTTGTGTCGGTGGATCTGCAAACCGCGGAGCGTTTCCGCGAGGCTGTATAATGACCGTTGCCGTGCGTGATCTCGTCCTTGGCGACCTCCCAACCATCACCGCCATCTATGAGCATCACACCCTCCATGGCACGGCGACCTTCGACGAGACGCCCTTGTCGGCGGGCGAGATGCGCGAGAAATATGAAAAGGTGCGCGCGCAAGGTCTGCCCTGGCTGGTTGCGGAGGCGGAGGGCGCGGTTATCGGCTATGCCTACGCCATGCTTTTCCATGCACGCTCGGCCTTTCGTTTCACGCTGGAGGACAGCGTCTATGTCGACGCGGCCCATCAGCGGCGCGGCGCGGGCCGGGCTTTACTCGCCGAACTTCTCGCGCGCTGCGAAGCGCTTGGCTACCGGCAGATGATCGCCGCCATTGGCGATAGCCAGAACCACGGCTCAATCGGCCTGCATCGGGCATTCGGCTTCGAGGACGCCGGCATTTACAAATCGGTCGGCATGAAATTCGGACGCTGGCTGGATGTGGTTCTTATGCAACGCGCATTGGGAGACGGAGCAAATAACCTGCCTTCCCGATAAATCCATATGTTGAGCCGCGCGTAATCTGCCTTTCCCTTTGGCGCTTGATGCATTATGGTGCCAGCGATTTTCAAGGCCTTTGGGCACTGGTCGTGCCAAACATTCTTTCCGAGGCTTAGATGACCCCGTCCGCGTCCGGTGGTGATGACAATCGCCAAGGCGATCGTGCCGATTATAGCGACATCAAGAAGCGGCTCGACACGCTGGGCGGTAAGCTGGATGTGGTGAAAAGCCAGGAAAGAGACGAAAAGAGAGCCGCCTCCGATGACGGCGCGCGTGGCCGGGCCATGGGAATGGCCTTCCGTATCGCGACGGATTTGGTGGCGGGTGTGTTCGTTGGCGGGTTCATTGGCTATTTTCTCGACCAATGGTTGGGGACTGCGCCGATTTTACTCATTGTATTTTTGCTTTTAGGTGTTGCGGCAGGGCTGGTCAATTCGGTAAGAGCAGCACAACGAATGCAAAACACTTCTAAAACCGATTAACAGGTGACAGGCGTGACAGCCGAAAGTTGGAAAATCGCACAGGCCGCAAGCCAGGATCATGAAAGCGCGCCTGCGGCAGGCCATGAGGCTGCACCGTCAGCCGCCGGGGATACGCATGGCGTCGACCCAGCCGCAGGTCATGGCGCCGAACACGGTGCGGGACACGGGTCCGGCATCGATCCGATGCACCAATTCGAGATCAAGCGCTTGATCGATTTGCGCGATACCGGTCTCGACTTCCTGTCCTTCACGAACTCTTCGCTTTTCATGCTGATCGCGATTGGGCTTGTCAGCGGCTTTATGATTTACGCCATGCGCGGGCATTCGCTGATACCCAGCCGAATTCAGTCGATGGCGGAACTGGCCTATGAATTCGTCGCCAAGATGGTGCGCGACAATAGCGGCCAGGAGGGAATGGCCTTCTTCCCCTTTGTGTTCACGCTCTTCATCTTCATTCTGGCGCTGAACATGCTCGGAATGGTGCCCTACTCCTTCACCGTGACCAGCCATATCGTCGTGACATTCGCGCTGGCCTTGCTGGTTTTCCTGCTGGTGACGGTCGTGGGTTTCATCAAGAACGGGCCCGGCTTTTTGAAGCTCTTCGTACCATCCGGCGCGCCCGTGGCTCTGTTACCGCTTCTGGTCGTTATCGAGGCGATCTCGTTCCTCATCCGCCCGATCAGCCTTTCCGTCCGCCTGTTCGCCAATATGATGGCCGGGCATATGATGCTCAAAGTCTTCGCCGGCTTCGTCGTTGCGCTGGGCGCACTCGGGGGCTGGGCGCCGCTTGCCTTTATGGTGGCCTTCACCGGTCTTGAAATTCTCGTTGCCTTTTTGCAGGCCTTCGTCTTCGCCGTTCTGACCTGTATCTATCTGAACGACGCGCTTCACATGCATCACTAAGCCTTTCACGAAACTAAGCCTTTCACGAAACAACGCTTTAGATTTTAAGGAGACCTAAAAATGGAAGCAGAAGCAGCAAAGCTCATTGGCGCTGGTATCGCCGCAACCGCTCTGATCGGCGCAGGCCTCGGTATCGGTAATATTTTCGGTAATTATCTTGCCGGCGCTCTGCGCAACCCATCCGCAGCCCCCGGACAATTTCCAAATCTTCTGCTCGGCTTCGCCCTTGCTGAAGCAACCGGCCTGTTCGGACTGATCGTTGCGCTGATCATTTTGTTCGTGTTTTAAGCACGCGCATTTCGAGTTGCAATTCAGGATGTCTGCCGGGTCAAACCTTAAAGCCCTGGCGACTTACGCCCGCCATTTTCCGTAGGCAGAGACAGCAATGCCGCAATTAAACTTTCAGGACTTCGCGCCCCAGCTTTTCTGGCTCGCGGTTTCCTTTGTGGTGCTCTATCTGATCATGTCCCGCATCGCCCTGCCGCGCGTCGGGAGCATCCTTGAGGAGCGCAGCAACCGCATTTCTGCCGATTTCGCAGCCGCTGCCAAACTCCGTGAAGATACGGAAAAAGCAATCGCTGATTATGAAAAGGCGCTCGCCGACGCAAAGGCGCGGGCTCAGCAGATCGCCCGCGAAGCCCGCGAGAAAATGACGGCCGATATCGAGCAGGAACGTGCCACGGTCGACAGGCAGATTTCGGAAAAAATGGCCGATGCTGAGGAACGCATCACATCGCTTAAAGAATCGGCACTTAGCCATGTCGATGAAATCGCAGTCGAGACGACCGAAGCACTTATTGCGCGTTTGTTGGGCAAACCGGTCGACCGCTCAGAAATACAAGGTGCTGTTAAAGAAGCACTTGGAATATGACAAAGGTGTGATATGCTTGCGTCTCCCGAGCTTTGGGTTCTTGTATCCTTCGTTCTTTTTTTGGCGCTTCTCGTGTACTACAAAATACCTAACAAAGTCGCGAAAGCTTTGGATGATCGGGCTGACCGGATCAAAGCTGAGCTGGAAGAGGCAAGACGCCTCCGTGAAGAAGCTCAGTCGATTCTGGCCGATTATGAGCAGAAGCGAAGAGACGCCGAAAAAGAAGCCGAAGATATCATCGCGATGGCACAGAGAGAGGCGCAGTTTTACGCGGAAGAATCGCGTAAGGCACTCAACGAATCTCTACAAAGGCGAGTTAAACTTGCCGAAGAAAAAATCGCCCGTGCCGAGGAACAGGCCGTTCAGGATATCCGCTCACGTTCAGCCGACGTCGCGGTTTCTGCCGCCGAAAACATCATCGCGCGAGAACTTCAAGGAAAATCGGCAGAAGACTTGGTGACCAAGGGGATCAAAGAACTGAGCGCCAAGTTGAACTGAGGCTATTGGCCCAGGTCCTGTGGGAGGAGAGGAACTGACCGGGTCCCGGACCCGGTTTTTCTTTTCAGGACAGCCATCTCCGCGGTGGATTTGAAAAAGCCCTTGAGATAAATAAACATAAGCACCTATCGGAGCGGGGCTAAGGCTGTTGCCCTGTTGCGGCCACATCTGTTGCACAATTCAAACATCTTCTCATAAATCACAAAACCTTGATTTCGATCAATTGGCTGAGCGTTTAACCGCTTTTATGATCCCGCCATCAATCTCGTTTTTGACTAACGATTCGCATTCGGGGGAATACGATGAACGCATATAAAGCGCTGTTTCTGGCGAGTTTAGGCTTCGCCGCGGTTGGCGCGACCAATGTTAAGGCTGCAGATGTTTACGACAGCCTGAAAGACTCACCAGATTACGGATATTCAGTGCAACACGACTCCGGCTGGATGATCCGCGGACGCGTGATCGGGGTTCTTCCCGACGCTGGGGCGTCAAATTTTAATATCGGGGGTGACAATGATGTCGATATTGACGACTCAATTGTCCCGGAGCTCG
>CAZMAC010000354.1:0-3917 GCA_964564085.1 uncultured Hyphomicrobiaceae bacterium | reverse complement strand
GTCCCGTTCTTCACGGGGTTGAGCATCCGGTTTTCGACGTCAGGCTGAAAAGCTGAAAGACGCCCGCCGGCGAAAAGTCCGAAGGCAACTCGTGTAAGCCGGAGTCAAGTTGCAGAGCCTCGCTTAGCAGTCTGTGGAATTGCTGTCGGGAGATTTCCGTGGCGCCGAATTGCTCAAGATGGACGGTCACGAATTGCGTATCGAGCAACAGGAAACCCCCGTAAATCAGGCGGGCGGCAAGATAGACCAGCGCGACCTTGCTGGCGTCGCGTTCGTCGGAAAACATCGATTCGCCAAAAAAGGCGCCGCCAAGATGAACCCCGTAAAGACCGCCCACGAGCCGGCCATTCATCCAGGTCTCGATCGTGTGGCAGTGGCCCATCTCGAAAAGATCAGAATAAAGCTCGCTGATGCGTTTATTGATCCAGGTGGTCCGACGCCCCGGCCGTGAGGCTGCGCATCAGGCGAGCACGCCCTCGAAATCGTAATCGACGCGCACCTTGAACTTTTCCTGCCGGATTGTCCGGACGAGCCGCTTGGGCACATGAACCGCATTAAGCGGCAAGATGCCGCGATCCTCGGGCTCGATCCAGTAAAGCGTTGGATCGTCTGCGCTCTCCGCCATCGGGAAAATGCCGCAGGAATAGGCTTTCAGAAGCACTTGTGGCGTGATTTCAATGGATACGTTGGAATGCGATCCCATCCGCGGCGGATATCCCGTCCCTAGATCAACCTGCGTTTAATCGGAATCGATTAAACGCAGAAAAGTTGATCTATTTTAAAAGGCTAGAGCAAAGCGCGTCCAATTGGACGCGCTTTGCTCTAGCGTCAGTTCGGCCCCGTTTATAGAGCGCCATTTTCGGGCCCATTCGATCCGCTGGAAGACTGAATGTAAGGCCCAATCATGGCTTCCAGACGGGCAAGGCTTTCCGGATCGGACAAAATCGCAGCCTTTTCGCTCGACTTGAGCAGGCGAAGCAACTCCGCAAGATCGGTGGAAATCTCCAGCTTCGCGCGCCCAACGGCCAGGCTTGGCGAAATCCGCGCTTCTCGGGTGACGGGTTGAAGTTCGATAAGCTGACGATGCAGATGGCGCAGCTGCGGGTCCCGGGCGAGTTGTGAAATCGCTTCCTGTTTGGAGAAGTCGTGTGCGAGAAGCTCGGAATGCTGTCTTGCCGAAAGGGCGATCTGCGGGGGGTGACGCTCTTCGGGCGTCGTAAAAATATTCAAGCCTTTAAAGCGCATTCCCCAATCGCGCATTGCCATAAATTTCGATAACGGGCCTGACAAGGATAGGCCGAGCGTTGCGGGCAAGAGCCAGAGAAAAAGCGGAAAAGACATCATGAAGGTGAAAACGCCGAGCCCGATCCCGACCATCATGTGCAGAAGATGATAGCGGACCACCCAGCTCGTCGGCAGCGAGCCGTCATCGCGGCGTTGCGGATTCCAGCCACTATCGCGCCCGCGAATAATGTCGAAAATGGCCGCGGATTGCACCATCATCATAATGTGGGCGACGAGAGAGGACAGAATGGTTTCCATCACGACACTTGACGTCAGACCCCAGACGCCGCCAAATCCGCGCCGCTTCCGATTGTCGAACAGGACAATGAAATAGCCGTAGAGTTTCGGCAGCAAAAGCAGGGCCAGTGTCGCGAAAAGCAGGCTCATGGCGCGTTCGCTGTCCTGCATCGGCCAGGTTGGAAACAGCGTTTGATCGCCGCCGAAATAAATCGGCTTTGCGGTCAGTTGCTGGATCGTCAGCGTCAGCGCCGCGATCAGGAAGATCAGCCAGAACAAGGCTGAGAGATAAGCCATAATGCCCATCGCCAGATGCACACGGCTTATCGGGCGCAAGCCTTTCGCGGCGAGCACGAGGCTGTGCTGCAAATTGCCCTGACACCAGCGCCGGTCGCGCGTGGCGAAATCGATCAGGCTCGGCGGGATCTCTTCATAGGACCCCCCAAGCTCCGGCACCATACAGACGCGCCATCCGGCACGGCACATGAGAGCGGCTTCGACGAAGTCATGACTGAGAATCTGCCCGCCGAAAGGCGGCGATCCCGGCAAATGCGGTAGCCCTGCCGATTCCATAAAAGCGCGCACGCGGATGATCGCATTATGGCCCCAGAAATTTCCGGTTCCACGATGCCAGAAGGCCAGCCCCGTCGCCATGAGCGGGCCATAAAGGCCGCTGGCAAATTGCTGCATCCGGGCAAAGAGTGTGTTGCGTCCTATATTGGCCGGTACGGATTGGACAAGCCCGGCTCCAGGCATACCGTCCATCACGTGAGCCAGCGTGACCAGAGACTGTCCGGTCATCAGGCTGTCCGCATCCAGAACGACCATGTAATCATAGGCCGGTCCCCAGCGGCGGCACCAATCCGCGATATTGCCGGCTTTCTTGCCGGTATTGACAGCGCGGCGGCGATAATAGAGCCGGGGAACATTTCCTGGCCGCGCGCGGGCGGCATTAAAGGCCGCTTCCTCATGGACCCAGATGTCAGGGTCCGTCGTATCGGACAGAATGAAGACGTCGAAAGCTTCGCCGTGACCGGACTCCTCCAGCTCCTTCATCGTCGCCAGCGCCATGCCGAAAATGCGCTCCGGCGCTTCATTATAGGTCGCAACGAGGATCGCGCTCCGGCCGTTCGGCAAGGCCTTTAATTGTTTCTGGTCCGGCAAATCGACGATCGAGCGCTTCAGACCGAGCACAAAGACGAGGAAGCCGGACAGTGCGGTCATGAAGGACAATGACAGCCAGGCGATATTGAGAACGAATAAGCCGATGAGAACGATTTCCAGATCGGCAAAGCCGCCGACGGAGAGAACCAGATAAAGCTCGCGCGTGAGATAGGCCGTCAGTAAAAACGTGCCGCCAAACACAAAGCACCGGCGAAAAACGGCATTGAGATCGGGACGAAAATCGCGCCTTTCGTGACGGTCGAAACGCCACAAATCCTGCGGCGGAAACCGTTCGGCAGATTTCTCGCTCGGAAGTGGCGCTTGGAAAATCGTCCTGTCATGCATCGGGGCGGGGCCTAACTTGTCCAGCGATAGATCCAGGTTTCAGAGATTGTCTGACCGTTTTGCTTCAATTGACAGCTCAAATCCGTCTGCTGTTCCCCTCCAGGTTGAAAATCGAACGTAACGCGCTCACCCCCTGTGGCCGCATTATGCCGAACGGTGAGATTTCTGATTTCGCCATGTCCCGACCGTACTTCGGCAGCAAATGGTGGAAAACTACATCCGTTACATGAATGCCCGCTGACAAAATCAATCATGAAAAAGCGCGTGTTGCCGTCATTTTTCGCGCCAACCCGGGTTTGCAGAGCGCGATATTGCGTGTTGCGGACGGGCGCTGCCCAGCCCCAATGCAGCCGGTAGCGGAAGCTGTGCCGGGTTTTAGCCGCCAGCGGTGATCGCGGGCGCCAGAACGCAATGACGTTATCGTAGATTTCGCTGCGGCTCGGCACCTCGATCAGGTCGACCGCACCGTCGCCCCAATCTTCGACCGGCTCGACCCAAAGGCTGGGCTTGTCGTTGAAGCGGGCGTCGATGTCTTCAAAATCGGTAAAGGCGCGCCGGCGCTGCAAAAGCCCGAAACCTTTCGGCGTGCGGTCCAGAAAGACCGAATATTGGAGCTGCTCCGGATTTGTCAGAGGCCGCCATATCCATTCGCCCGCCGCATTCCAGATTTGCAGGCCGTTGGAGGAATGCACATTCGGCCGATAGTCGTCCAGCCGGCTCGCATCGGCGGCGCCGAAAAAATACATGCTGTTCAGGCTGGCAATTCCGATATGGTTCAACTCTTTACGGGGAAAAATCGAGCATTCGACATCAATCAGCGTATGACGGCCGGGATCGACGCTGAATTTATAGGCGCCAGCCACGCTTGGCCCATCGAGCAAGGCATA
>CAZMAC010000353.1:0-3918 GCA_964564085.1 uncultured Hyphomicrobiaceae bacterium | reverse complement strand
CAGAGGAGTAGCAAATGATCCAGCTGCTCCTGAAAGCGCACCAGGTCTACATTTCCCTCCAGAAGCAACGGCGGATCCGCATCTAACAGCTGCATGACTAGCAATATTGAACACGTGCGCTTCGGAAAGGAAGTCGAGCTTATAACCGCCATTTGCGAGCTTTGTGGCTCCAGGTAGCCCGCCGGTTAGATCCCCGGTATCGTGCTCGCGGCATGGATCACGGCGAGCGGTGCCAGGGACCGTGTCGCGGCGGTATTTCGTGGCCGGCCTGTCCAAGCCGTCATGGCCGCCACGCTTATCGGCGCTCTGTCGCCCGTATGCGGTGTGACGGTCCTGCCGCTGATGACGGGACTGCTCGCCGCGGGTGTTCCACTAGCGCCCGTGATGGCGTTCTGGCTGGCCTCCCCGATCACCGATCCGGCCATGCTCTCCGTGACGGTCGTCACACTCGGTTGGCCGTTCGCGATTGGGAAAACGCTGGCCGCCGTCGGCCTTGGGCTGCTCGGCGGGGGTGTGACAGGCATGTTCGCCAGCCGCCGATGGGTCACGTTGCCCTTGCGCTCCAACAGGCTGGTGGGCTCGCTTGGAAAGTCATGCCGCGGTTGCGGCGATGACGCCGCGACTTTCGAGGCCCGCATCTGGCACGATCCTTTGCGCCGCCTCCGCTTCGCAAGCGAATTCTGGTCCATCACGCGGTTGATGCTGCTTGTGCTGACGCCGGCCTTCGCAGCCGAATTCCTTCTGGACGCCTGGCTGCAGCCGGATGCGCTCACAAATTATGTTGGTCGTGGCAGTGTCTTCGCCGTGCCGCTGGCCGTCATCGTTGGTGGACCGGCCTATCTCGACGGTTACGCTGCGCTCCCTTTGACGCGGGCGCTGCTCGACCATGGAATGTCGTCTGGGGCGGCAATGGCGTTTCTGGTTTCAGGCGGCATGGTGAGCATTTGGGGCGCAATGGCGATCTTTCCCGTGCTCAAGCTAAAGCCCTTTATCCTGTATCTCATGCTCGCCGTCGGCGGATCGATGATGTCCGGCTGGATATTCGGAGCATTCAGCTAAGAGCATTTGGCGAATAATCGTTACAGGGTTGCCTCGCATCATGCCTCGAATTGACGAGAGAGAGCCCCTTTCAGATGACGAAGCACATCTTCTGCACTGAACGGTACATCACGCTCCGTCCTTACCACTGCGGACAAAGACGACGTGATCGACCATGACGGCGATCTGATTCTGAACGGCTTATCCTGTTTTCCATAAGCTATCCTGACCTTCACCCGCATATTGGGATGAGGGCTTGACATGGCTACAAAAAATGCCTTCTTTTGCATGTGAACAAAAAAAGAACATTTATAATGCAATCCCATCGCTCCGCATCGATACGCAATGCCGAAACAAGACTGGACGCCGGAGGCGCCTCTGGGCCGAGGCTGGTGTCCTTTGCCGCGAAACGGCAGGACATACAGACCAGCATCGCGCCCCTAGACCTGCTGAAACAAGGTTTTCACGAGTTGCTCGGCGGCGGACCGGGAGATGATTGCGCAAGCCTTGGCGTCGCACTCAGCTCATCATGGAAAGCCTGCTGCACGAGCGGCAAAAGCCTTTGCATCGGCATGCTGGCGGGCGAGGCACAGGAGCGCGGGCGGCTTTGCGGCCACGGGCTGGCCGGGCTCGGCATCGCTGCGGAGAGGACTGTCGTGGTCACGGCAGCCAGAGAAAAAGAGCTACTGTGGGTGCTGGAAGAGGCGCTGATATCCGGCGCTTTCGGCGCGGTGGTCGGCATGCTTGGCAAAGAGGAGCGGCTTTACGCCTTCCCTCAAAGCCGCCGCCTCAAATTGCGGTCGTCCGAGACCGGGACACCGCTCTTCCTTTTGCGTCACTGGCAAAGCGGCGGAGCAACCGCTGCCAATGGCCGCTGGCGCGTGACGGCTATACCCAGCCGGTCGCCCGGCAAGCATGGCGATTTCAGCTTGCCCGGACCGTCCCGCCTGCAATTGCGTCTGGAACGCATGGGCAGCCTTCGCTCTCAAAGCTGGGAGATCGAATTCGATGCAACGCGTCATCTCCATATGGTTCCCCTTCTGGAGCACGGACCGGCTGGAACGGAGAAAAGACGGCGGCGTCCGGCTGCATGATCACGCCGCCCGGCCGCTCGGCGTGACCGACAAGGGGCCGGGCGGCAAGCGTCTCGTCAGTCTGAACAGAGCTGCACGCGATTCAGGGCTCCGTGCGGGCATGCTGATCACCGATGCCTGCGCCATGCTGCCATCGCTGAAGACGGCGCCGCTGAACCGTGCCGCCGAGCGCCGGGACTTGACGCGGCTGGCGGGCATCTGCAACCGGTTCAGCCCGTGGACCGCGCCGGATGAGCCCGATGGGCTATGGATCGAGGCGACGGGCCTTGCCCACCTGTTCGGCGGCGAGGAGGCGCTGCTGCAAGCCATTCTGTTCCATCTGCATCATCTGGGTTTTGCCGCGCGCGGCGCGATGGCAGGCACGGCCGGTGCGGCCTGGGGGCTGGCGCGCTGCCATGAAACGTCCTCGGTCATCGTGCCGCCGGGGGAAGAGTTTCCGGCCCTTGCCCCTCTTCCGGTGAAAGCGCTGAGGATCGATCCAGACAGCACGGCGCTACTCAACCGTTTGGGCCTGAAAACCATTGGCCAGTTACTCGACATTCCCCGCGCCAGCCTGCGCGCCCGGCTTGGCAAGACGATCACCTGCCGCCTCGATCAGGCTCTGGGCGCAAATGGCGAAGCGCTTTCGCCGCTCACGCCCGAGCCGGTCTATGCAGCAAGGCTCGAATTTGCCGATCCGCTGACGGCCTTTGCAGGGCTGGAGCGGACAGCGGAGATCCTCATTGAAAGCGTGATCGAAAAGCTCAAAAGCGGCGGCAAGGGCGCGCGCCGGTTTAGGTTCGCCCTGTTCGACACGCAGAACGGCAAAACCGAAATCGCTTTTCAAATGGCGCGGGCGAGCGTGGAACCAAAACATATCGGCCGTGTGCTGAAGGAGAAGCTTGCGAAGCTGGAAGGCCGGTTCGATCCATCGCTCGGCTTCGATGTGGTGGCGCTTTATGCCTTGAGCGCTGAACCTCTCATCAATCGGCAGACGGAGATTTTGGACGGTCCGGCCGACAGAGAGAATCATCCAGAAAGACTTGCGCAATTTCTGGACCGGGTTACGGCCCGGCTCGGCGACAATGCCGTCACGCGTTTTGGTTTTGCCGAAAGCTATTGGCCCGAGCGTGCAAGCTTCCATAGGCCTGCCAGTGCTTCGGTCCAGACCAGCAAAGCCTTGCCTGCAACAATCTCGTTGCCGCGTCCCCTGATGCTGTTGCCGCGCCCCGAGCCGATCGAAGTCATCGCGCTTGTGCCGGATTATCCGCCGCGCAAATTCACGTGGCGCCGCCGTGCTCATCTCCTTGCGCGCGGCGAAGGCCCCGAGCGGATTTCGCCGGAATGGTGGGAGGAGATTGAAAACGGGTAGATGCCGCGAGCGAGGGACTATTACATCGTCGAGGATGAGCAGGGGCAGCGTTTCTGGATCTACCGCGAAGGCGTCTACGGGGCAAGCAAGACGCAGCGCTGGTTCATGCACGGGCTGTTCCCATGACGGATTATGCCGAACTGGTTGCAGCCAGCAATTTCAGTTTTCTCCGCGGGGCCTCGCATCCCGAAGAACTTGCGGAGAGAGCCGCCGAGCTCGGCTACAAGGCGCTCGCCATTTGCGATCGCAACACAGTCGCGGGCGTCGTCCGCGCGCATAAGCCTGCCAAAGCGCTCGGGCTGAAATATGTCCCCGGCTGCCGTCTGGCGCTACGGGAGGGGATCGAAATCGCCTGCCTGCCGACGCACCGTGACGCCTGGGGACGGGTTTGCCGCCTGCTGACCATTGCAAATCGCCGCGCCCCGAAGGCCGAGG
>CAZMAC010000352.1:0-3934 GCA_964564085.1 uncultured Hyphomicrobiaceae bacterium | reverse complement strand
ATCGCCTCATAACGCAAGCGGCGGCAGATGAAGAGTGAAACCGCTCTCCCCGGCGATCTAAGCCAGGGATTTTCTCAGCCTCTGGTTTGCCGCAACGCCGCCGGCCGCTACCAGACGCCACGCCGTGCGATCCGCATAGGCATTTCTATAGATACCGATCGCGGCTTTAATCCGGTCCATTACGGAGTCCGTAATCG
Source organism: uncultured Hyphomicrobiaceae bacterium (assembly GCA_964564085.1). Classification (GTDB taxonomy): domain Bacteria; phylum Pseudomonadota; class Alphaproteobacteria; order Rhizobiales; family Rhodomicrobiaceae; genus JAHQVI01. The sequence continues at coordinate 3,737 of CAZMAC010000352.1, read as the reverse complement.
CCTCTTCGAAAGAGGCGCATAGATCACGGATATCGCCCTCGCGCAAGGGCTCAAGCTTACGCGCTTCGAGCCGAATGGCGTTTTTCAACCCCGAAAAGGAAAAGTGAGGCTCGGGACGTCCCATCATCGGCCTTGGAAGCGCAAATCGATCTGGATCGCCGCCCACGGCCCAGCGCTCAACTTCGGGCCCGCCCGGAAAACCCAAGCCCAGAAGCTTGGCTGTCTTATCGAAGGCTTCGCCCAGCGCATCGTCCAGTGTCGTGCCAAGCCGCTCATAGCGCCCGACGCGGTGAACGGCGAGAAGCTGCGTATGGCCGCCGGAGACGAGAAGCAGGAGATAGGGCGGCGTGAGCCCTTCCGTCAGGCCGACCGTCAAAGCATGACCTTCCAGATGATTGACGGGTATGACCGGCAGGCCATGAACGAGGCCAATCGCTTTTGCTGTCACCGTCCCGACCAGCAGACCGCCTATGAGCCCAGGCCCGGCCGTGACGGCAATGGCGGAAAGATCGGGGAACGCAATGGCGGCCTTGGCCATGACGGCCGAAATCAGCCCGTGCAAAACCTCGACATGCGCGCGCGCTGCTATTTCCGGCACAACGCCGCCAAATTCTCTATGCTCCTGAAGCTGAGAGCGAACGAGATTGGCCCGGATCGCTCCTGAGCCGTCAGCACATCTATCGACGATGGCTGCCCCGGTCTCTTCACAGCTCGTTTCTATACCGAGGACTAGGCAAGGGGTCTTGGAAAGTGACATATTGCGTGACTTGTTGACAGTCAGTAGTGTAAACTTTTCTAGACAGTTGCTTAATTCGAGGGAAATTGCGGCTACGCGCCAGCTTGACAAACAGACATAATCGCGCAACGCAGATAGGCCAAGAGAGCGCTATGGAAAACACACCGGAAATGCCGACAAAAATCCGTATTGGGACACGCGGAAGCAAATTAGCACTTGCCCAAGCCTATCAACTCCGTGACCGGCTGATGACAGCTCACGATCTTGAGCTGGATAATTTCGACATTACCATCATCAAAACGACTGGCGATATCATTACCGACAAGCCGCTTGCCGAATTCGGCGGCAAAGGCCTCTTCACGAAGGAAATCGAAGACGCGCTAATCGCCTCGGACATCGATGTCGCGGTTCACTCCATGAAGGATATGCCCACCAAGCTCCCCGATGGGCTCGAAATCTCCTGCCTGCTGCCGCGTGAGGATGTGCGCGATGCCTTTATCAGCCCGAAAGCAGCTTCGCTTCCCGAATTGCCGAAAGGCTCCGTATTTGGCACGTCATCGCTACGCCGGCAAGCACAGGTCAAACTGCTTCGCCCCGATCTCAAAGTGATCCCTTATCGCGGCAATGTAGGTACGCGCCTGCGCAAGCTTGAAGACGGCGTTGCCGATGCAACGATGCTTGCCTATGCGGGATTGCGGCGTCTGGAAATCGAGGACTGTGTCACCGCGCTCATGGATGTCGATGAAATGCTGCCGGCCATCGCGCAAGGCGCGATCGGCGTGGAGACGCGGATCGGCGATGAGCGGATCGCCAAATATCTTTCCCCGCTGCACGATCAGACGACAAGCATTTGCGTCGATACCGAACGCGCCTTTTTGGCCGAGCTGGATGGCTCGTGCCGCACCCCGATTGCAGGTCTTGCCCGGCTTGACGGTGACAAGCTGCATTTTCGCGGCCAGATTTTAACGCCCGATGGTAGCCTTTCTTACGAGGCGGAACGCTTAGGCAGCGCTGGCGACGGTATCGTCATGGGTGTCGATGCCGCGCAGGAGCTTTTGGGGCTGGCAGGACCGGACTTTCTTCGCGCGGTGGCCTGATGCGCCTGGTGATCACGCGGCCTCGTAAAGATGCCGAACGTCAGGCAGACCAGCTTAGAGCGCTCGGGCATGAACCGCTGATCCATCCGCTTCTCGAAATCGTTTACCCTCCCCTGCCGGCCTTTAATTTCGACGACGTCCAGGCTCTTGTGATCACCAGCCGGAACGCGTTGCGCGCGCTCTCGGATAGCGATGCCTTTAAGGACGCGAAAAAGCTGCCGGTTTATTGTGTTGGTGAAGGCACGGCGGAGTTTGCGCAAGATTTGGGCTTTTCAACTGTGTTTGTTGGCGGCGGCACGGCCAAGGAGCTGGTACCGGCTCTAACCGATACAGCCAGCCCCGACGGCGGAATGCTGCTTTACCTGACCGGGCATACCCTCGCCTTCGATCTGGAAACGCCGCTCACCGAAGCCGGCTTTCGCGTCAAGCGGATCGTCGTTTATGAGGCCATGGCTCTCGGCCGGGAACAGACTGTAAATTTTGCGCAAAGTCTGAAGGCCGGTGTCGACGGCGTTCTTCTGATGTCGCCGCGCACAGCCTCCGCTTTCGTCAATTTTATAAAAATATTTAGCCTGGAGCGGGAAACCTGCGAAATAATTTGTTATTGTTATTCCGAGGCGATTGCCAAGCCGCTAGGTGAAATCGACGGGTTGACCGTCGCGGTTTCATCCGGTCCAACTGAGGAAGAATTTCTGAAACTGATTGGCGAGGCGTCGTTTCGAGGCAATTTAATGGCCAATCTTCGGCAAACGCTTGGCAATCATTAAGGTTTGCTGATCTATTGTAGGCTCCAAAATTGATGTTGGAGCAAAAGACACTCTCGCAGGGACGGCCGAGTTGCTCTAAGCTATGACATAAGCCTTGGGAAACGGCGGGAGTTAAGTAATGGCCGAAGATAACGGAGCTAAGGGTAAGAAAACAGGGAACGGAGGAACAGGGCAACGCCCGCACACAACCCTTGATTTGAGCGCCAAGGAAATCCCTTCCGGTGATAAACCGGAAAAACAAGCTTCCGATCAGCCAGGTGCGACAGACGACAAGAAGCCAGCCTCCGAAACGAAAGCGACGCCGTCGCCAGACAAGCAGCAAACGAACAGAGCCCTTCCGCCCCCCAGCGATAATAGCTCCGGCTATGACTTGGCAACCCACATTTCGGCCGGCCTGCTAGGCGGTGCGCTCGCCCTTGTGCTCGGTTATTTTATTTATGGCGACAGATCCACCGGATTTTCTGCCGAGCAGCAAAATGCCGTCCGCGGCGAAATCGCCAACTCCCAAAAGCGTATCGCGTCTTTGGAAAATGGGCTCAGCCAGGCTGCCGAAAATACGGAGCAGCTTGCGGCGGCCTCCGCTGAGACCGATCGTCTCAAGGCTGAAAACGAGAGTTTAAAGCAAACCATAAACAGCTTGTCGGAGCGTCTTGCCAAGGTCGAGGCCCGTCCCAGCGCGGCGGGCGTCACCGAGCAGGCCGTGCAGCAATCGCTCGACCCGGTCACGGGGCGGGTTGCCCAGCTGGAGCAGAACCTGGGCCGTATGACCGAGCTGGAGCAAAGTCTCAGCCGTATCGCCAAAGCCCAGGAAACGATTGAGACCGATGGCAAGGCTGCCGCGCTCGCACTCGCGCTCTACAATCTTCGCCGCGCCGCGAATGAAGGCAAGCCCTACGCGGCCGAGCTTGAAACCATTGCCAATGTGTCGCCCGTGCCGCTCGATTTGTCCGCCCTTGAGGAGCATCAGGAAAACGGCGTCCCGAGTCTTGAAAAGCTGACGGCCGATTTCGATAAAGCGGCCATTGCCGCGCTCGATGCCGAAAACCAACCGAAAGACGAGTCCCTGGCCTCTGAAATTTGGTCGAGAGCCAAATCTTTTGTGCGCGTCCGGCGCAAAGGCGACGTCCCCGGAGATTC
>CAZMAC010000351.1:0-3937 GCA_964564085.1 uncultured Hyphomicrobiaceae bacterium | reverse complement strand
GCCCCACTGTTGCCGCCTGCTGGTCGCCCGCAATTCCTGCGATTTTGATCGGTCCGCCAAAAAGGTCGGGCTCGGTCGTGCCGAACTCGGCGGCGCTGTCCTTGACGTCGGGCAGCATGGATTGCGGAACGCGCAGCAGATCGCATAGGCTCGGCCGCCAGCGCCCCTCGCCAATGTCATAAAGCAGCGTGCGGCTGGCATTGGTGGCATCGGTCGCATGAACCTTGCCGTCCGTCAGCCGCCAGAGCAGATAGCTGTCGACCGTGCCGAATGCGAGCTGGCCCTGCTCGGCTTTCGCCCGTGCACCCTCAACATGATCGAGGATCCAGGTGATCTTGGTGCCGGAGAAATAGGGGTCGAGCAGCAGCCCGGTCTTGGCGGAGACCTGCGCTTCGTGCCCGGATGCTTTCAGATGGGCGCAGAAATCGGCGGTCCGCCGATCCTGCCAGACGATGGCCGGATAAACGGCTTTGCCGGTCGTCCGATCCCAGACGACCGTCGTCTCGCGCTGGTGCGTGATGCCGATGGCGGCAATATCCGCAGCCGAGATGCCTTTTTGCGCGATTGCCGCCTGACAGGTCGACACGGTCGTCCGCCAAAGATCCTCCGGATCGTGCTCGACCCAGCCGGAGCGCGGAAAATGCTGCTGGAATTCCTCTTGCGCGACAGCGGCAACGCGCATGTCCTGATCGAACAGCATTGCGCGCGTCGATGTCGTGCCCTGGTCGATGGCAAGAACATATTTGGTCATGCCGTTTCCTCCCGAAGGCGCTTTGCGCCCATTTTTGTCGTCGGTCCTGGCGAAACAAAGTCCGCCGGCCTTATTGCGATTATGATTTTATGCCGCGTTTTCCGCCAGTCCTAAAGGGTTCGATCGCAACCAGGTCTCAAGCGCGTCGCGCTCATCGTGCGTTAAGCGCAAGCCGAGCTTGGACCGGCGCCATAAAATATCATCTGCCGCGCGAGCCCATTCATGGCGCATCAGATAGGCAACTTCGCTTTCATAAAGATCCGCGCCGAAATGGCGGCCAAGATCAGAAAGGCTTTGCGCGTCGCCGAGGATCTCATTCGTCCGCGTTCCGTAATTCCGGGCCAGACGATAAAGCAGCGTCTCCGGCAGGTTCGAGTATTTGGCGGCAATGCCGGCAAGGCAGGCGTCAAAGCCGGTGACCGAAAAATCGCCGCCGGGCAGCGCCGCGCCGCGCGTCCAGGGCGGACCGGCTTTCTCGATCCAGGGCCCCAGTTTCTTCAGCGCTTCCTCAGCAAGATGGCGATAGGTCGTCACCTTGCCGCCGAAAACGCTGAGCAGCGGCGTAGTATCATCGGCGGTATCCAGCTCCAAAACGAAATCGCGCGTGACCTTCTGCGCCGACGAGCCGCCATCATCATAAAGCGGGCGCACGCCGGAATAGCTCCATACGACATCGTCAGGCTGGACGGGCTTCGCCAAATATTCACTCACGGCCCGGCAGAGATAGTCCACCTCATTCTCATCGATTTGAACGTTCGTGGGATCGCCGGTGAAATCGACATCTGTCGTCCCGATCAGCGTGAAGTCCTGCTCATAGGGTATGGCGAAAATGATCCGCTTATCGGCATTTTGAAAAATATAGGCCCGCTCGTGGTCGAAAAGACGCCGGACAACGATATGGCTGCCCTTGACGAGCCGAACGCTGGATTGCGTATTCCGTCCAAGCCGGTTTGTCAGAACCTGACCGACCCAGGGCCCCGCCGCGTTGACGACGATTCTGGCCTGAACGGTTTCATCGCGCCCGGTCAGCCGGTTTGCCAGCTCGATGGTCCAATGATCGCCATCGCGTCTGGCGCTGCGCATTTCTGTCCGTACTCTGACATCGGCACCACGATTTGCCGCATCCATCGCATTCAAAACAACGAGCCGGGCGTCCTGCACCCAACAATCGGAATATTCGAAGGCCCGCTTGAACTGGCTTTTAAGAATCTGGCCCGCCGGATCGGCTCGGAGATCAAGCGAACGCGTGCCGGGCAGCAGCTTGCGTCCGCCAATGTGATCATAGAGGAAAAGGCCGAGCCTGATGATGAAGGCCGGGCGCAGACCGCGATGATGCGGCAGCACGAAACGCAGCGGCCAGATGATATGCGGCGCCATCGCCCAGAGCACCTCGCGCTCTTTCAGCGACTCGCGAACCAGGCCGAATTCATAATTCTCCAGATAGCGAAGTCCGCCATGTATGAGCTTTGTCGAGGCCGCCGATGTGCCGCTGGCAAGGTCGTCTTTCTCAACGAGCAGGACCGAGAGGCCGCGACCGGCCGCATCCCGCGCGATCCCGCATCCATTGACGCCCCCGCCTATGATCGCGATGTCATACATAGGTCTGTCCTGTTCGACCGTGATGTTGAGCCATTCCTGCATCTTTTGCAAGAAAACGCGCAAAAACGCATACAAACGAAGATTATCGCGCTTTTGCGAAAGATCAAGCAGGAAGGGCGATTTCTATCGCGACATCATGCTCACGACAGATTTCATTCAGCGGCGAAGGCGGCGCGAGTTCGGTGACGAAGGTGTCCAGTTCCGAAATATGCCCGATGCGGACCGGCGCTGAGCGCTCATATTTCATACTATCGGCAACCAGGATCGATTTCCGGGCGCTATCGATAATCGCTTTGGCGACCTTCACCTCACGATAATCGTAATCGAGCAGTGTGCCGTCCTGATCGATGGCGGATGCGCCGATGATGGCGTAATCGACCCGGAACTGGCGAATGAAATCGACGGCCGCCTCTCCGACAATGCCGCCATCCGCATGACGCAGCACGCCGCCCGCAACAACGACCTCGATGTCGTCCTGCCCCTGTAAGATATTGGCAACATTGATATTATTCGTGATCACCATCAATCCGGAGCGGCCTCTTAAAGCCATCGCGACCTGCTCCGTCGTCGTGCCGATATTGATCAGGAGCGATGCGCCATCCGGAATGAGGCGGGCCGCCGCCAACCCGATCGCCCGCTTTGCCTCTGTCGCCAACTGCCGGCGTGCCTCATAGTCAACATTGGCAACGCCCGAGGCGGGGACCGCGCCGCCATGATAGCGCGCAAGAATTCCGCGGTCGCACAGCTCGCCCAAATCCTTGCGGATGGTTTGCGGCGTCACGCCAAACCGTTCAGCCAAATTCTCCACATTGACGCGGCCTTCCGATTTTGCGAGCGTAATGATGTCCGTCTGGCGAGGAGAAAGTATTTCCATCGCTCTCTCCCATATCAGAAGATCGCTTGGTCTTAATAGCCTGATTTCGATACTATAATAAAAGCTGTGAAAACAAAGCCGCGTGGCGCGAAAAATTTCGATTGCATTCGTTTTTTTTCGATTGTAGCGTTTAACTGCGGATTACTAGGAGGAAATGTCATGAAGAAAGGCTTGTTCGCCGCTGTGTCGGCGATCGCTTTTGCGGCTGCTTCGACGCAGGCCTTCGCCGGCATGGAGGAGGCGAAGAAATGGGTCGACGAGGAATTCCAGCCCTCAGCGCTGTCGAAAGAAGAGCAGATGGCGGAAATGGAATGGTTCGTCAAAGCAGCAGAACCCTTCCAGGGCACGGAAATCAACGTGCTGTCGGAAACCATCCCGACGCATGAATATGAATCGAAAACGCTGACCAAGGCATTCGAAGAAATCACCGGCATCAAGGTCAACCATCAGTTGCTCGGCGAAGGCGAAGTCGTCCAGGCCGTGCAAACGCAGATGCAGACCAAGCGCAATCTGTACGATGCCTATATTAATGACAGCGATCTGATCGGCACGCATTCTCGCCTGCAACTTGCCGTCAATCTCACCGACTGGATGGCGGGCGAAGGCAAGGACGTCACCAATCCGGGGCTCGATGTTGACGACTTCATCGGCAAATCCTTCACGACCGGACCGGCCGGCAAGCTTTATCAGCTTCCCGACCAGCAATTCGCCAA
>CAZMAC010000350.1:0-3941 GCA_964564085.1 uncultured Hyphomicrobiaceae bacterium | reverse complement strand
TGTCGGTTTTACTATTGGCGTTATGCGGCTCTCGCCCAATTACCTGCTGTCGCGTTTTGCGCTGATTTATATCGAAACCTTCCGGAACATTCCTGTGCTGTTGCAAATCATGTTCTGGTATTTTGCGATTTTTCTTCCGCTCTTCCCGCTTCCGCGCGAAAGTTTCGACTTTGGCGGCGGTATCTTTCTCAATAATCGCGGCCTCTATATGCCCAAGCCGCTCATTGAGCAAGGCATCGGGATTTGGGCGCTGCTTGCCGCCATCATCATCGGGATTGTCGCTTACATCGCCTTTGTCCGATGGGCCAAGAAAAAGCAATATGATACCGGCCAGCGGCCGCCGGGCCGCCTTTACGGTTTGCTCAGCATCCTCGGTTTGATCGGCCTCGTTTTCCTGCTTTTCGATGCGCCTTTGAAATTCGATACGCCGGAACTCGGGCGCTTTAATTTATCCGGCGGGCTGCAACTCCCGCTCCCGCTCTTTGCGCTCTGGTTTGCGCTGACGACCTATACCGGCGCTTTTATTGCCGAAGAGGTCCGTGGCGGCATTCGTTCCGTCTCGCATGGACAGACTGAGGCGTCGGAGTCGCTCGGGCTTCGCAGAGCGCCGATGCTGCAGCTGATCATTGTTCCGCAAGCTTTGCGCGTGATCATTCCGCCGACAATCAACCAATATCTGAATCTGACGAAAAACTCTTCTCTGGCGACGGCCATTGCCTATGAAGATCTCGTCAGCCTGTGGGCCGGTACGTCGCTCAACCAGACCGGCCAGGCGCTCATTATCATGGCAATGACCTTTGCTGTTTACATCACGCTGAGCGTCAGCACCTCGGTGATCCTGAATTGGTACAATAAGCGCGTTCAGATGGTGGAACGATAAAGATGGCTGAAGCAATCATCTTTGATACTAAGCAGAGCCGCCCCCCGCCTCGCCGCGAGGGCGGACCTTGGGAGTGGGTCCAGACACGCTTTTTCGGCTCTGTCACCAACACGCTCATTACGATCGTCTGCATCTATCTGCTCTACACTCTGGTGCCGCCGATCGTTCAATGGGTCATTCTTGACGCAAATATTTCCGGTACGGATCGCTCCGTATGCGACGCCAATCCGGACGGCGCCTGCTGGACGTTCATTAAAATCCGTTTCGACCAGCTGATTTTTGGTCTTTTTTTCTCCGCCAATCCAGAGCAGCTCTGGCGCCCTATTATGGCTTTCGCTGTCCTTGGGGCGATGATTGCCTGGCTGGTTTTACCTGTCACGCCTTACAAGCGCGAAGTTGCTGTCTTTGCGCTCTTTGGCTTTCCGGTTTTTGCCTACGCCCTGATCGAGGGATCATGGTTTGGTCTGCCCGCTGCCCCGACCAATGAATGGGGCGGCTTCATGCTGAATATCTCGCTGGCTTATGTCGGTATCGTCGCCTCGCTCCCGCTGGGCATTCTGCTCGCGCTTGGACGGCGCTCGGAGTTACCGATCATCCGCTCGCTTTCGGTCGCCTATATCGAATTCTGGCGCGGCGCACCGCTCATCACCGTTCTTTTCATGTCGTCGGTGATGCTGCCTTTGTTTTTCCCTGCCGAGGTCGATTTCAATAAGGTGGTCCGCGCCATGATCGCGATCACATTATTTGAGGCCGCCTATGCTGCCGAAGTCGTGCGCGGGGGATTGCAGGCTATTCCGAAGGGTCAATTCGAGGCTGCCGACGCGCTTGGTCTGGGCTATTGGAAGAAGATGACGCTTATCGTGCTTCCGCAGTCGCTCAAAATTTCGATCCCGGGAATCGTGAACACCTTCATCTCGCTTTTCAAGGATACCTCGCTCGTCGCCATTATCGGCCTGCTCGATATTCTGAAAACGGCGCAAAACGCCAGCCGTGCCTTCGAATGGAAAGGTTTCGATATCGAAGCGCTGATCTTTGCGGCGTTTATCTTCTGGATATGCACTTACGGCATGTCGCGTTACAGCCAGTATATCGAGCGCAAGCTCGATACATCGAAACGAAGTTGAGGACTTGATCCATGACAATTTTAGAGCCGGAACAAAATCGGGTCCAAAATACCGAACGCAAAAGAAGCACAGACAACTCCGCGATCGTGATCAGCGGGCTGAATAAGTGGTTTGTCGATTTCCACGTTCTCAAAGACATCGATCTAAGCGTTGGCCGCGGCGAGCGTATCGTCATTTGCGGCCCATCCGGCTCCGGCAAGTCGACGCTTATTCGATGCATTAACAGGCTGGAAGTCCATCAGGAAGGCACCATTACCGTCGATGGCATCGAGCTTAATGATGACCTTAAAAATATCGAGGATATCCGGCGCGAAGTCGGCATGGTGTTTCAGCACTTCAATTTGTTCCCGCATCTGACCGTTTTGGAAAACTGTGTGCTAGCGCCCGTCTGGGTCCGTAAGACACCGCGCAAGGAAGCCGAGGAGATGGCGCGCGAATTTCTCAAGCGCGTCAAAATTCCCGAGCAGGCCGACAAATATCCGGGCCAGCTCTCCGGCGGTCAGCAGCAGCGTGTCGCCATTGCCCGGTCCCTGTGCATGAACCCGCGCGTGATGCTCTTCGACGAGCCGACCTCCGCGCTCGACCCGGAAATGATTTCTGAGGTGCTGGATGTCATGGTCGATTTGGCTGAGAGCGGTATGACGATGCTTGTCGTCACGCATGAAATGGGCTTTGCGCGCCAGGTCGCCGACCGCGTCGTGTTTATGGATGAAGGTCAGATCATCGAGATTCAGGACCCGGAAGGTTTTTTCAACAATCCGCAAAGCGACCGGACGAAGCTGTTTCTCAGCCAAATTCTTGGCAATTGAACCACCCCCGCCGCTTAAGATTGGTTTGAGCCACTCACGGTGTTGCTCAGCTTGCGCAGCTGCTGGCTGATCCAGGAGCCGCTATCTTCGCGCGGTTCAAGGCCTTTGGACTGCAGCAGCGTATAAGCGTCCTTATACCATTTGCTGTCCGGGAAGTTATGCCCGAGCACGGCGGCTGCCGTTTGCGCCTCGTTGACGATGCCGAGCGCGTAATATGTCTCAGTCAGGCGCATAAGCGCTTCCTCGACATGAGCCGTGTTCGGATAGTCCGAAACGACCGTCTTGAAGCGGTTGATCGCCGCCAGATACTGCGCTTTTTCCTGATACCAGCGGCCGACGCTCATTTCAGAGGCAGCCAGGACATCGCGCGCCGCACGAATTCGGTTCTTCGCCTGCGCGGTATAGCGGCTGTCCGGATAGCGGTTCACGAGCGTCTCAAGCTCGACGAGGGCTTTTCGCGTGTCGGTTTGATCGCGGCTGGCATCATTGATGCGCTCGTAATAGGACGAAGCGATAATGTGCTGAGCGAGAGCCGCTTCCTTGCTTCCCGGATGCAGCGTCAGATAACGCCGAGCGGCTGCGACGGCTTCAGGAAGCTTGTCAGCCTTGTGGTAGGAATAAGCAGCCAGGAGAGTGGCTTCGCGTGCTTCATTCGAATAGGGATGCTGGCGGTCAACTTCTTCAAATTTTTCAGCCGCCTTAGTCCAATCCTCTTCTTCGAGTTCTGCATTGGCTTCTTTGAAAAGAACGTCCGGCGGCCGGGTCTCGATCTTTGGCTTACTGTCGCCGCCAAATAGCGAGCCCGCACAGCCTGAAAGCAGACCGGCCAAAAATACGATTGCCGCAGTTTTCAACAGAAGCCGAACGTTCATTATGGTCTTAATCCTTCTCGATCACGCTGACACTCGACCAAATCATTCCAAGACCGCGCGCCCATGATCTCAATCAACCAATCGGAACACAATGACAGAAAAGAACCGGCGCCCCCTCGTCATCCGCTTCCCGAACCATGGCATACAGCTTAGAAAAAAGCGCCCGCCGAATTTAACGGCTTCGCAATTATAATACGAGTCGTTAGAGCGAAGAAACACGACAATAGTAGTTATTTTTTGCCCGTATACTAAAATC
>CAZMAC010000349.1:0-3974 GCA_964564085.1 uncultured Hyphomicrobiaceae bacterium | reverse complement strand
GAATATCGCGCATGGGAAAGAGTTGGATTGGACGATAGAGCGCGCCGCCCAGGCAGGCTACGATCTCCGCCCGGCGGCTCAGTTTCTCTATGATTTGGGAAGGGCGGCTACCGTAAAATAGGAATATCGGCGATAATCAAGCGTCGTTGCAGGATTTGGCAAGCTTGCGCAAAGCGCGGCTTCAGAAGCCATAAATTTTTTTCGCGGTCTCGATCGTATTGACATAGGCGATAATCGATTGGTCGATAGGTTCGCAATAGCCTCCGCCGACACCTATGCTGACCGGGATACCCCGCTTTGCGAAAGTCTCAAAAATCAAACGGTCGCGCGCAACCAGACCGTCATAGCTGAGGGCCAGACGGCCAAGCCTGTCATACACGAGCGGGTCAACGCCGCATTGGTAAAGCACCAGATCGGGCCGGAAAGCCAAAACCGCGCCGAGACCTTCATACAGACGGCGCAAGTAGTCGTCATCTTCCGTACCGTCAACCAGCCCGATATCGAGATCGGACGCAGCTTTAAGGAACGGAAAATTCTTCTCGGCGTGAAGGCTGAAGACGAAGACATTGGGATCTGCGGCAAAAATCGAGGCGTTGCCGTCGCCTTGGTGAACATCGAGATCAACGATGGCGATACGGTCGGCAAGCCCTTCATCGAGCGCGATCTTTGCAGCGAGTGCGAAGTCGTTCAGCGCGCAAAAGCCTGAGCCGAAATCGGCATGAGCATGGTGAGTGCCGCCAGCCAGTTGACCGGAAAAGCCGAAACTGACCGCCTTACGCATCGCGGCGACGGCACCGCCCGCCGTTGCTCTGGCACGCAATACATAGGCGGGGCTCCAGGGGATCCCGATCCGGCGCATCACGTCACGAGGCAAGGTGCCGTCAAAAAAGCCGTCCACGTAATCCGCGCTGTGAACACGCAATATATCGCTCCGTTCGGCGAGTGGAGAAAGGCTTAGGCCTTCGCGCTTGATCAAAGCCCCGCGAAGCAATTTTTCACGAATGAAGCGGTTTTTATTGCTGGGAAAGCGATGATGACCGGGGAACGGAATTTCATATGTATCGGCGTAAAACAACTGCATCGCCCAATTTTATGGGGCGAAGCGGACGAGCGCAAATGCGGCGATTTGGCCCGCCAGTCGGCGTTCGCATTACGAAGCCTGTGCTAACATCGGAATATTTCTATCTTTCGGACAAGGCGGCCATGCAGTCCTGCTTGTCAGGCTTGCAATTTGTCTCCAGTCAATGGAGCATGAATACACAAAAACTGAAAAGAAAAAGAAACTTGGGAGAGAAATGTAATGTGCCAGATTTTTGCTGGTCAGCCTCGATCAAATTATGAATCGGAGAAACGCTCCGTCCGTCTTGGCGGTTATTCGACAAGTATTCAACTTGAAACGGTGTTTTGGCGCATCCTTGAGGAAATTGCGGCACGAGAAGGCTTGAGCCTGGCCAAATTCCTCAGCAAGCTTCACGAGGAAGTTCTCCAGCTGCATGGGGAGGCACGCAATTTCACATCGATGCTGCGCTGTTGCTGCCTGATTTATCTGGATCAACAATATCCGCGAGAAGGACGGCGTTTCGGCGTTCCGAGCGGTGCGCCGGTCCTCACAGCTGCCGAATAGGAACCTTTCTGGCTTAAGAAGAAGCGTAGCAAGTCGCTACCACCTCTAAAGCGCGCCCTTGACGTATCCTTGAATGAAACTGGGCGGGTCGCTTCTGGTGGGATCGCCGGTTGACGACTTCACGTCATTCATAACGTTAGGGGAGAAAGAGTTCATGGCGAAAGCCATCCACATGATGATCCGCGTTCTCGAAGAGGAGCGGTCTTTGAATTTCTATCGAAACGCTTTCAATCTCGATATTGCCGACCGTTTCGTCTTCGACAGCTTCACCCTGATCTATCTGCGCAATCCGGAAGCCGATTTCGAGGTGGAGCTAACCGTCAATCACGGTCAGAGTGAGCCTTACGCGCACGGCAATGCTTATGGCCATGTGGCCTTTGCGGTTGACGATCTCGAAGCCGAGCACGTGCGGATGAAAGAGCATGGTTTCGAGCCGAAAGATATCAAGGAGTTTCATCGCGACGGCGGACTGATGGCCAAATTCTTTTTCGTCGAAGACCCGGACGGATACAAAATCGAGGTTCTTCAAAAACACGGTCGCTATCGCTGATTGAGATCGTCAAATCATAAGCGGGCCGACCAAGAGAATAAGCCCGCCTCATTCCAGGGAGGAACGCAGGATGCGTGTCATTGATAGGCGAACACAGGTTTCGCGGCGAAGCTTTCTGAAAGGCGGCAGCGCCGCAACAGCCGGCCTGATCGCGCTGTCTGTCGGATCAGGCATGATTATGGCTCCGGATGGTGCTTGGGCGGTGCAGGTGGTGAATCTCAAGCCGGAGACCATGCGCACACTGGTCCAGATGGCGCGGGATATTTATCCGCATGATCATCTGGCTGACAAATATTATGCCGCTGCCATGGCCGGCTATGACCAGCAGGCCGGCGAAGACCAAGCGGCCAAGGCTATGCTGGAAGATGGCGTCTCAATGCTTGATGGTATGGCGAGTGCCCAGCATGGCACAATCTATGTAGCGGTCGGCTGGGAAGCGGACCGCGTGGCGCTCCTCAAACAAATCGAAAAGGGCAAGTTCTTCCAGACTATACGCGGCGGGCTGGTCACCTCCCTCTACAACAATCCCGAGGTCTGGCCGAAGTTCGGATATGAAGGGCCGTCCGCCGAATTAGGCGGTTATATCGAACGCGGCTTCGACGATATCAATTGGGTCTAGAGCAATGCGCGTCCAATTGGACGCGGATAGTTGATCTAAGAGCCTGGATCAGGGAGGAAGAGATGGCAGCCCCTTACGCTTTGAATGATGAGAATGTAGTCGTGGTGATTGGCTCAGGTGCGGGCGGCGGTACGCTCGGTACCGAACTCGCGCTGCAGGGCATCGATACAGTGATCCTCGAAGCTGGCGGACGGCACGAAATCGAAGATTTCGAGAATGACGAGTGGAGCATGTTCAGCAAGATTTCCTGGCTGGACACACGCACCACATCCGGTAACTGGCGGATAGCGAAGGATTTCTCCGGCCTTCCCGCCTGGATCGTCAAAGCGGTTGGCGGTTCGACGGTTCACTGGGCGGGCGCCTCGCTTCGCTTTCAGGAGCATGAATTCAAAGTCCGCACCGTCTATGGCGATATTCCAGGCGCAAACCTGCACGACTGGCCGATTACGTTGAAGGATCTTGAGCCCTTTTATGCCAAAGCCGAAGACAGGATGGGCGTAACGCGCACCAATGATATCCCCGGCCTGCCTGGCAATAACAATTTCAAGATCATGAAGGCCGGGGCGGACAAGCTCGGCTATAAAAAGTGCCATACTGGACGTATGGCGATCAATTCAGAGCAACGCGATGGGCGCGGCTCCTGTCAGCAGATCGGTTTCTGCTTCCAGGGTTGTAAGTCGGGTGCGAAATGGTCGACGCTTAATGCTGAAATTCCCAAAGGAGAGGAAACCAGAAAGCTCGAAGTTAGGCCGAATTCGCAGGTTCTACGGATCGAGCATAACGCTCAAGGTAAGGTGACGGGCGTCGTCTATGCCGATAAGGATGGCAAGGAACAGCGGCAGAGCGCGCGTGCCGTATGCGTGGCCGGTAACTCAATCGAGTCGCCGCGTCTCCTTTTGAATTCGGCTTCTGCCATGTTCCCGGACGGTCTGGCGAACTCCTCCGGACAGGTCGGCAAGAACTATATGCGGCACATGACCGGCAGCGTTTACGGCATCTTCGATAAACCCGTGAACATGTATCGCGGTACGACGATGGCGGGCATCATCCAGGATGAGGCCAAGAACGATCCATCACGCGGCTTTGTCGGCGGCTATGAGCTGGAAACGCTCTCGCTCGGTCTACCTTTCATGGCCGCTTTCCTCGATCCTGGCGCATGGGGCCGGTCCTTCACTTCCGCG
>CAZMAC010000348.1:0-3981 GCA_964564085.1 uncultured Hyphomicrobiaceae bacterium | reverse complement strand
CCTCGGAGATCTTGCGGAGCTTTGCGAGCGACATGACCTGAAAGCCGCCGCTGTCGGTCAGGATCGGGCCGGACCAGTTCATAAAGCGATGCAGTCCGCCGAGCTTTGCGACGCGCTCTGCGCCAGGTCGCAGCATCAGGTGATAGGTGTTGCCGAGGACAATGTCTGCGCCGGTCGCTTTGACGGTGTCTGTGAACATCGCCTTGACCGTTCCTGCCGTTCCGACCGGCATGAAGGCAGGCGTACGGATCGCGCCACGGGAGGTCAGGATTTCGCCGAGCCGCGCGTTGCCGTCTCGGGCTTTAAGCCGAAAAGTGAAAGGTTGGGTCATTTTATGTAATGATCGAAATGTGCTGTGGTGAAACGGTATCCGCGAAAAGGCGACTGCTTGGTACACCGTGGTGACATGGCCTCCGTCAGCCCCGCGTGATACGGCTCGGCCTGTAAAGTCAATACATCTCGACAGCCACGGCCGTGGCTTCTCCCCCGCCTATGCAGATTGCGGCTATGCCCCGCTTGCCGCCCCCGCGCTTCAGCGCGTTCAACAGCGTGACAAGTATCCGTGCGCCTGAGGCGCCGATCGGATGACCGAGTGCACAAGCCCCGCCATGAATATTCACGATGTCTTGCGGGAGACTGAGATCGCGCATCGCCGCCATCGTGACGACAGCGAATGCTTCGTTGATCTCATATAGGTCTGCCGTCTCGGTCGTCCATCCGATTGTGTCGCAAAGCTTGCGGACCGCCTCAATCGGCGCGGTCGTAAACCAAGCCGGCGCCTGAGCGTGGCTCGCCGTGCCAACGATCTGGGCGAGCGGTGTAACGCCGCGCCGTTCGGCTTCGCTTTGGTGCATCAGCACAAGCGCGGCTGCGCCGTCGGAAATGGAGCTGGAATTGGCTGGCGTGACTGTCCCGTCCTCGCGAAAAGCCGGTTTGAGCTGCGGGATCTTTTCCGGCTTTGCGCCAAAGGGCTGTTCGTCCTTCGCAATGGTCGTTTCAGACTTTCTGGCAGCGAATGTGACCGGCACGATTTCATTATCGAAAGTCCCGTCGCTATTGGCCTTTTTCGCACGCTCAAGCGAGGTGATTGCAAACGCGTCCTGATCGGTTCTGGTGAACTGATAATGCTGTGCGGTGTCTTCGGCATATGTTCCCATCAGCCGGCCGGGCTCATAGGCATCCTCAAGCCCGTCGATAAACATATGGTCGAGGACGCGGCCATGCCCGAGCCGCAACCCGCTACGCGCCTTCGGCAAGAGATAGGGCGCATTCGACATGCTCTCCATCCCGCCGGCGACGATCGCCTCTCTTGGCCGGGTATGTAAAGCGTCATACGCCATCATCACCGTTTTCATCCCTGAGCCGCACATCTTATTGATGGTGCTGCAGGGAACCGATTGCGGCAGGCCAGCATCGAGCGCGGCTTGCCGTGCCGGAGCCTGCCCTTGCCCCGCGGGCAGAACGCAGCCCATCAGAACCTCGCTGACGCCGCTTGCATCGACCCCGGATTGGCCAAGCGCGCCCCGAATAGCCTCGGCACCCAGTTTCGGCGCGGCTAGGGGAGATAGCTCGCCCTGAAACCCTCCGATCGCGGTACGGACCGCTCCGGCTATGACGATGGGATCGCTGTTCTTCGCGCTCATTTGAAAAAACCTTGCCGCGGATTGAAAAGACAATTCTAGTGGTTCGACGCAAACATTTGCATCCCCGTGCAGCACGCTCATTTGCAAATGTTTGCGTCATAAGAACCACTAGGTAAGTATTTGTTTCTAGTGGAGCTTTTGAATTTAACATTCGTGAACGAGCTTGACCGCTACCGGAACTCAAATGTTAGATTCGCTCCACTAGCGTCAAAGTTTGCGGTTTGCCACAGCTATGCGTGCGCTTGTTAGCGCAGTAGCACTTCGATTTGATCTTCCGGGATTGCTTTATCGAGCTGGTTAAACTGACCGAAGGCCAGAAGCTCCTCACCCTTCAGCCGCATATTTCCAAGTAGCGAACGCAAAAGGCTTCCCCCCAGCGTGATGCAGGAAATGCCGATTTCGGCGAAGGCTTTGATCTCGGGCGCGGGCGTGTATCCGATGGAAATTGCAAGCGGGCCGTCGACGACGCCTGCCAGTTTTTCAAGGATTTGCAGATGTTGCACGCCGGGCACCATGACACAGTCTGCCCCGGCGGCAAAATACGCCTCAGACCGTTCAACAGTGGTCTCGAAAGGCGAATGGACTTTCGGCCCAAGCAGGAAGCTTTCCGTACTGATTGTGATAACGGCGGGCATTTTAACCTCTGCCGTCGCCGCTTTCATGGCGCGAACGCATTCGGCCATATCTTCGATGGGCATGATCCCATGCGCACCGTTACGGCCCCCATCGCTCAAAGTGATTCCGACGCAGCCTGCGGAAATGGCGGCGCTAACCGCATATTTGACTTCCTCCAATGATCGGCCTGTTGCGCCTTCGAGGTCGGCATTCACCGGCGTTTCGAAACCGCGTGTGATGCGGGCGGCGATGCTGAGGAGATCGTCTGTGGCGAGCCGCTCATCGCTCGAATAGCCCAGACACCAGCCGATGGCCGTTGAGGATGTCCCGATAAATTCGAAGCCGGCATCCGCCATAATTCGGGCGCTCGCAACGTCCCAAACCTCTGGCATGACAAAGGTCTCGGAGGTCTGAAGGCGGCGACGGAACTTACGAATGCGATCTTTATGGCCGCTTACCGAGACCTGATCCATGATTAAACTTTGGTCCATCGTTTAACGCTTCATTAATAATTTGTTCTCAGGCGGCCTGAACATTATGTCAAATTAATATGCTATACGATCATTGATTGCCCCGGCGCCAAACCCGAATGCCCGATAATTCAATCTTTAGTCTTAGGTCAAGCTGAACTCGACCTTTGTCTGGCCATCCATTATGACCAATATTTGTCGCCCCGGCCAAGAAATCGGGCAAGCCAAGACCGCATTATCGATTTTATAACTGTGTGTCTTCAGGATTGGAAGACGCTAAAGGAAAAGTCATCCCCATCCCCCACAAGGACATTGGGGCCGAAATGGTTCGGGAATGTGGCGGAAAGCGCGTCATCCACGCGTTCTAAAGATTGATTTTGGCCAAGATCGGCTAAACTTGTCACACCTTGATCGCTGATCCCGCAAGCGACGATCCCATCATAATGATCGAGATCGGGCGCGACATTGATGCTCACACCATGAAAACTGACCCAGCGGCGGATGCGGATACCAATTGCAGCGATCTTGTCCTCAGCCTGCGGGCTTTTCTCCGGGCGCCTGACCCAGATGCCGGTGCGTTCGTCTCTTACAAATCCCGCGACACCGAGTGAAGCCAGGGCGTCAATAATCCAGTTTTCGATTCGGCGCACGAAGCAGCGCACATCTTTGCCGCGTTTGGTCAAATCGAGCATCAGATAGACAACGCGCTGGCCCGGCCCGTGATAGGTGTATTGTCCGCCGCGTCCGCTTTGGAAGACGGGGAATCGTGTCGGCTCCAATAAATCCTCCGGCCTGGCGCTCGTCCCCGCCGTATAAATGGGCGGATGTTCAAGAAGCCAGACACGTTCGGGCGCGCCATAGTGGCTTATGGCCTCGACCTGACGATCCATTGCCGCGATGGCATCGGGGTAGGGCACCGGGCCGGGACTCGTGAACCACAAAATGGGCGAATCGATCTTGTTTCGATCAAAATTCGATCCGGCGCCGCGTAATTTTACCAAATCGAAACTCCCTTGTGAGATTTTCAAATCTGTCAAGCGTTGGGAAGTGCGGCGCGCAACGATCAAGCCCCGCGTACGTTGCGGCCGCCTCACCTTTCATCCTTCGCGTTATCGCCCTTAGGGTCCGCTTGCAATACAACTTCCCCTTTGGTAATGCTTTTCCGCGCGTAAATAGTCTTCACCTCATCATACGCCCAAGCGGCGGCAAAAAGCTATTTCACGCAGATCTTCCGTGCGGTCGTGGCGGAACTG
>CAZMAC010000347.1:0-3985 GCA_964564085.1 uncultured Hyphomicrobiaceae bacterium | reverse complement strand
CAAATGTTTGAATCTCAAGAACCACTAGTGGTTCGCATCTAAACGCTACGAACCACGTCGATTTTTTGCTGATGGATCAAATTGACATGACATTTGAAACACTTACCTCAATCAAGCCGGGAAGCCGCAGGGATTCAAATGTCATGTTTGATCCACTAGCAAACGACATGTTTCTAGTGGAGCTTTTGACTTTGACATTTGAAAACGAAGCGTGCTGCGAATGGGTATCAAATGTCAAAGTCGCTCCACTAGGAGTTATCGTATCGGTCATAGTGATGAATATAATGAATTCAATTTTAAAGTGGAATTCTAGGTTAACTTACATATAGCCCTACCATGTTACGCAAACATTACAAGAAAATTATTGTTGTTTAATATTCCAAAACAGAACAAGTATTGCTATAAATTATTGATACAAATGTGTTTATGCTGTAATAAAAATCATCTGCTGATATATTTTAATGTATACGTGAATAGGCTTGCGTTGCAATTCCGCAAAACGGGCTTATGCTTACTATGATCTTTGCAGAATTTAAGCGGTCGTTTAATGCAACGATGTAGAAGCTCAGCCGCCTTTATATTTTGCAGAGACCTCGGCCGTGTCACCGAAACGGTATGTTGCGTGCTGATCAAGTGGGACTTGTGAAATAATCGCACTGGTATAATTTTCGAATTTCAAAGCATTTCCGCGCACAAGCTGTAGCCTTTTCGCTGCGTTTCGGACCATGTCCTGGCGCGTGCTTCCCCATTGAATGAGAAGAAGGATATGATCGGCAAGCGCGCTGAGCGGAGCCGTCCCGCTATTGCCGAGCACTGAAGGACCATCGATGACAACAAAATCATAACGGCTACGCAGCTCGCCGATAAGCAAGTTCAACCGGTTGCCTGACAGCACCTCGATCGGATCGATCGAGTTACTCAGCGTCGGCATATAATCGATATTCAGCTTTGGATTGCTTTCAATGAATTTTTCAACCGGAACATCCGACATCGTTATATCGACAGCCAAATCGACCGCGCCGCGAGCTGCTTTGACGTCAAGCTCCTGCAGAAGCGAGGGATTTGCAAAATTAAAATCGACGAGCAGAACCGATTTTCCGATTTGCGCTGCATAAACGCCCAGACTGACGGCCAGACTCGTCTTGCCTTCACCGGGAATGCTGGAGGTCACGAGTATGACTTGCTTGGATTTATCTTTTTGTGTCACCGGCAGTTGCAGTTCCGCGACGATCCCACGAATTGCTTCGGCGTAAGGTGAGAAGCGATTTTTCTCCATGTACATGTAATCACGCCCGGAATTCGCTTTCGGCAATCTCGGCACAAGCCCGATGCAGCCAACATCCGTCACGGATTTTACATCCTGCTCGCTTCGGATGGTTCGATCGGTCTGCTCGCTCGCAATCGCTGCAAATGTACCGAACGCAAAAAACAGCATGCCGGCGGGAAGAATAAACAGAAGCGGATTGAGAGAGCTCGGTCTTTCCGGCGGGGACGCAAGGGACAGAATGCTTGCATCCGCATTAACGGATTCAAGAAGCTCGCTCATTTCTTCCCGGCGCTGTTCCAACCGGATCAGAAGATTGTTGATTTTGCTGGCTTCTTCATTGAGGTTCTGGAGCGCGACGTCATCATCCGTGTCGGGACTGCTTCCCGAAGCAACCCCGGAGGCGGCTCTCTCATCGAAGACAACTCTTATTTTTTCCCGCGCGCTACGGCTGGTCTTTTCAAGCTCCGCAATGCGCTCTGTCAGCCGCTTCAGCTCACTTGAATAGTAAGCGCTTTTTCGATCCTTCAGATGCTGGATGTACTCATTGACTATTCGGTTGACGACCCTTGCGGATTGTTCGGGGTCCTTCGAGGTGTACCGTATCGTGATGACGCGGGATTTGAGTTCCTGGATGATGCTTAACCCTCGCAAAAATCGCTCAAATTTTATCGCTTCGCTTGGCGGCCGCTCAAAGGCTGACATCCAATCTGCAAAACCTTCCCGGATACTTGTGAAAAGGTCCGTGGGCGCCTTATTTGCATCAGAGGCGTCATCATCTTTTAAGCTATCAAAGACCGTACGCAGCAAATCACGCGCGCCAAGCATCGTGACTTGTGTGTCGATCGCGACCTGGTCGACGATCGGAGCCACGTTATTCGTCGTTGTTACGCCTCTGATAGATTCAGGCTCGACAACGATCTGTGCCTTCGCAGTAAATTTTGGCGGCACTAAAGCCGCTATAACGCTCGCCACCAATATTCCGATAAGTGTTATCATAAGAACAAATCGGAAACGGCGTCGTAAAATCGCTAATAGAACAAAAAAATTGAATTCTGGAGAAACGTCGAGCCGGCTGGTGGGGATACGATTAGACATTTTTATCATTAACCATAACTAAGCAGATCAAGAATTTACTTATGATAGACAGCTCGTACGAAGTATTCCACGACATTCAAAATGCTAAACCCGCTCTTCGAGTATGTTTACGGAAAACTCTGGTAGTGTCCTAACACAACGCTGTTAAATTGTCGCCCATAAATATTGTGAATACTGTTTAAGATTAATCAGCATCGTAGATGGGCGCTAATGTTATGTAACAACATTGACTACTACTTTAAGTTGCTGCCTTAATCTGCTCATTGCTGATCTTTGTCGCTGCAAGACAAGACACAATAACAAACCAGACAATCGGGCTTCGAAGAATGAAATGGGTCATACCGTAAACCACAACCCCAAGCAGCAATGCCACCAATGCATGGTTGCCCGCGCGAAGCGCATTTGAGCCTGCAGTCAAGCCAAGCCAGATGAGACCAAGCAAAGCGATGAGCCCGCCTTGTAACAACAAATCGATAAAAGTGTTGTGAACTTCAAAATCCGGCGCCGGTGGCGTCAGCCCCAAATCCAGCGTTGTGGAAGCCTCCCTGACCTCCGGCGGTCTGCTCAGATGTGGGCCGGGGCCTAATCCAAACATGCCGGTATTCGTCGCTCGTTCAAGCCCCTGCACCCATAACGCCAAGCGTACCTTCGCATCTTCTCCCAAAGGTCCGCCATGTCCCTGCGATGGAAAGGTATTTTTCGGCTCAGGTCCTTCTGCAATTGTCCAGGCAAGCGGGCTCGCCACGAGCAGAAATGTCGGCAAAGCCAAAGCCAGAGCAGGAATGATCAAAGACGAGCTACCACCTTCGGCATTGTAAAGCGATCTTCCAAACTTAAAGGCGAAAAAGATTGTGGCGCTGATTGCAAGGGCGGTTGCGAAGCCGTCGCTATCGGTCAGTATGCCAGCCGTTAACGGCGGGACCGCGCATATCAGGGTTAGAATTTTTTTGCGGCGGGTATTCGATGTCTCAAACAGGTGAAAACAGATCACTGTCAGTATAAGGCACAAGCGCGACAAAGCATTGGGATTCTCTGACCAGCCGCGAAACCGATGATAGAACCACGGATCAACCCCGCCCAGACTGAAAAAATTCCAGCCATGAGCGATTTGCAGAAGAAGCATACCGCTTCCGATCACAACCAGAACCCATGCGATATCCCGCAATCTTTGCCCTGCGTTAGGCTCCATCAGAAGAAGCAAGCTGAGGCTCGCCAGCAGCGTGTAAGCCATGACGTCATGGCGAAAATAGTAGGAGTGATGTATTTCGCCAATGACATAGGCCGTCATCAGGCCGATACTCAAACCGACGAACATCATGACCCAGAATGTAAAAAGCTGGAGAAAAGCCGGCGAAAACGGCGCATGAAGCCGGAAACTGTTCCGGGCAACAGATAAACCTACCCAAGCCGCAAGACACATTTCGCCTGGCCCGAGAGGCAGGCCGCTGATCCTAAGCTGTGTCGCAGCGGCAAACAGCAATCCAAGAACGAGCAGGATGTTTCTTATCATTGAAAGAAAACCTTGCTGCTGTCCAAGCCCAGCCTGGGTCAGCTGCTTAAACCATGTTGGCCTTGCGCGACAAACGCACCGGAACGATTGAAGAGTACCATATATGCAGTTGT
>CAZMAC010000346.1:0-3987 GCA_964564085.1 uncultured Hyphomicrobiaceae bacterium | reverse complement strand
ATCCAAAAGTTCGTTCTGAGCTTGCTGTATAATGTGACGAACTTCTAGATCATCACACTAGAAAATGACTGTCTCTCGTGGAGCTTTTGAATTTGACATTTGAAAACAAGATCTGCTGCGAATGGAGTTCAAATGTCAAATTCGCTCCACTAGATTTGTTCCGTTTTTTACGGAGTTGCTCAACGGCTCTAACTCTTTGTTTTGCCGCGTTTCCGGGCGGCGAACCGGTGTCCACTTCGCCTGGAAACGCTCTGGCTAGGAATTAACAGGCAACAGCCGTATAATGAAAACACAACAAATGAGGCGGCAAAGTTGCCATGATGGGCAAAAAACCCAATAATCATACGTACGTTTCAGCCAAGAAGAACGCATCCGGGGAATAGCACACCATAACGAGGACCCTATGGGCCGCGATGACCAGCAGGTACTTGCCAAGGGCGCCGGCACCGAGCCGCCACATCTGCGTTATCCGTGGCTGAAAATCTATCCGAAAGATGTCGATTGGTACGCCTCGCTTGAGCCCATGGCGTTGCAATCACTGCTGGAGACGACGGCAGCCCGCTCGGGCAGCAAAACCTGCTGCTATTTTCTTGGCCGAACCTTCAGCTATGCGGAAATCGACAGGCTCGCGAACCGTGTTGCAAAAGGCTTGCAGGAACGCGGGGTCGGCAAGGGCGTGAATGTCGGACTGTTTTTACCGAATACACCAGCCTACATCATTTTTTATTATGGCATTCTCAAAGCCGGGGGGACCGTTGTTAATTTCAACCCGCTACAAACGGTTGAAGAGTTGAAAAATCAGGTGGCGGACGCCCAGGTCCGGATCTTGGTCACACTGGACCTCAAGGCGCTCTTTTCAAAATTTGAGCCCCTGCTCAACAGCGATGTCGTTTCAACCGCCGTGATTTGCCCCTTCGCCGACATGCTGCCGTCCTGGAAGTCAGTGCTTTTCAAACTGACAAAAAAACAAGAGCTTGCCAATTGGAGCGCATCGCCGCACAGCACCAAGATGGTTGCTTATAAGGCGGTGATCAAAAATGACGGCAAGCCTTCGCCGCCCGGCATCGATCCGGAAAAGGATCTGGCCGCTATCCAATATACCTGCGGCACGACCGGCGTCCCCAAAGGCGCGATGCTAACCCACGCAAATCTATCGATTAATACGGAGCAGACATTGCTGTGCGTTCCGGAATTCGGTTGCCAGGATGAACGCGTTATCGCCATGTTGCCGTTTTTCCACGTCTTTGGGATGACTGTAACGATGAATACGGCCATTGCAAAAGGCGCCATGCTTTTGCTACTGCCCACGATGGAGCTGGACAAGACGATTGACTTGATCCGGACCATGAAACCGACGGCGATGCCCTGTCTGCCGACGCAGTTTTCCGCCTTGATGAACGCACCTGAATTAGGCCCGGAAGGTTTATCTGATTTAAGGCTTTGCATCTCAGGAGGCGCGCCGCTTCCGGAGGAGTTGAGGCGCCGGTTTGAAAAAGCGTCCGGCTGCAAGATCCTTGAGGGCTACGGCCTGACCGAGACCTCGCCGACCATCACCGGGAATCTTGCCGCAATTGTCAGCAAGCCAGGTTCAATCGGCATTCCGGTGCCCGGTACGCGCTTGTCGATCCGTTCAATCAGCGATCCATCGAAGGAAGTGCCTCTAGGCGAAATGGGTGAACTTTGCATTGGCGGGTCGCAAGTCATGAAAGGTTATTGGCAGCGTCCGAAAGAGACGGCGGACGTCATGGTCGGAGATTATCTGCGCACGGGCGATGCCGCTTATATGGATGTCGAAGGCCGGACATTCATCATCGACCGCATAAAGGACATCATGATATGTTCCGGCTTTCATGTTTACCCTCGCCACGTCGAAGAGGCGATCTACGAATATCCGGGTGTTGAAGAGGTGATCGTCATCGGCATACCCGATAAATACCGGGGGGAAGCGCCGAAAGCCTATATTAAACTTAAAGATAAGAGGCTGGCGTCCGAGGCAGAGATTTTAAAATTTATTGAAGCAAAACTGCCCAAATTTCAGATGCCGTCACAGATCGAATTCCGGGATGAGCTGCCAAAAACGCTGATCGGAAAACTTTCGAAGAAGGAACTTCGTGCCGAAATCAAAGCCAATGGCTGAAAAGACTGAAAAACCGGGCATCACTGCCACGACTGAAGAGAAAGCGTCCAATGCTCTTTACAGCATTGGCGATCTTGCAAATGAGTTCGGTATTTCCACGCGCACCATTCGGTTCTACGAATCGAAGGGTTTGCTTTCGCCCAAGCGGGTCGGCAGTAACCGCATCTATACGAAACGAGACCGCGCAAGGCTTATCCTGATCCTGCGCGGCAAGCGGCTTGGCTTCAGTCTTGAAGAAATCGCTCAATATCTGGATATGTACGACGCCGACCCCAATCAGATGACGCAAATCCGGCTGCTTTTGCAAAAAGTGGAGCGTTCCGCTGCCGAGCTTGAGGATAAGCAAAAAGACATCGCCGACGCTTTGAAGGAGCTGCGCGAGATCCGCGACCAATGCATCGCGCAGCTCAGAACGCGGGATAAGAAATAAGCGGAGCCGGCGACCGGGACGAAGCGGCATCAAGAACGGCCGGACTCAGTGCCTTACGGCCGCATTTTAGACGACGGCCGCTTTGACTTTCTGCTCAATCGTTTCGACATCCGTTACGCCGTCTAGCCGCTCGAGTTCCTGCCCATCTTTAAAGATCAGAATAATGGATTGCTTCGACACCTTATTTGACGTCATGAAGTCCTTATTCTTCTCGAAATCGACCTTGATGAACTCGACATGGGACAACGCGGCTTCTTTGGACAGGCCATCAATGACAGACTCTTGTTTCGAGCAGGCGTCGCACTGATCACCCGACACAAGCACCACGATGATTTTGTCGTCAGAAAGGGCCTCAGAAAAAGCTTGTGAATCATAGGATTTCAGCCCTATGGCGGCGGCACCGAGAACGCTCCACGCCAAAATCAGGGCTGCAATCGAAAAACGGCGGATCATCTTGCACCTCCACTTCATCGCAGTGAATTTGTATCAATTCAGGATCATAAACAATGATCTTATCCAAGAGCTCGATGCGGAAAGAGACAGATTATTCTAGCCTGCTTCCCTTAATCCCGCTTCAAACATGGTTCCTCACATGAAACAATCAAAGCGAACCTGACGATAATAAGGCAAGCTATGCTGCATCATTTCAGGATTTTTCGTCTTATGTGCGAATATGGTGCAGAAGGTAAATAGCTCAAAACCGGATCAGCTATAGCCGCTTAGCGCTCTTGTAGCGCGAGGCGAATGCCCAATGCGCAGTAGATCCCACCCATGACTTTCCCCTGCCATTTCACAATGGTCTCGCTGCGCCTTAGCCAATGCCCCAAATGGCCTGAACTGACCGCGAAGACAAGCGTGCTTAAGAACCCAAGCAAAACAAACACGATGCCTAAAGTCATGAGCTGCAAAATCACCGAGCCATTTTCAGGGCGCACAAATTGTGGAAGAAACGCTAAAAAGAACAGCGCCGTTTTGGGATTCAACACTTCCGCAAGGATGGCCTGGCGAAATGCTTTTGAAGCGGAAATTTCCACTTTATTGTCTTTCAGCTCAGATGGCGTTTTTTCAAAAAACGCACGAATGCCGAGATAAACCAGATATGCGGCACCAAGATATTTAATCAGACTGAAAAGAAACGCCGATGCTGCGATAATCGCTGAAATCCCGATAATGGCCAGCGCGGTATGGATAAGGTCGCCGGCCGCAATGCCAGCGCCGGTCGCAATGCCGACTTTTGTGCCTGAACTTGTCGCGCGCGCTATGGTCAGCAGCGTTGCCGGGCCGGGAAGGAAAACGAAACCGAGAACGATCGCGACGTAGGTTATAAGCGTTGTTTGATCAATCATGTTGCATCAATTAGGGTGCATCACGCTGCTGTCAGACAATCATATGCGCGTGCGGAAGACTATCAAAACCTTAC
>CAZMAC010000345.1:0-3993 GCA_964564085.1 uncultured Hyphomicrobiaceae bacterium | reverse complement strand
ATTGCCCACATTGCGGGAAATCTATCTTTGAAAAAAATCTGCCAAAGTAGTGCTAATTTCATCTGCGACATTGAGATCGACCATTGAGGTCTCTGACGCTCCATCAATGGAGGCTTATCGACTATGAGCAACCTGTACCCGGGCTCTTCACAAGTTCAGCGCCCGGACGGTGTCGAGATTAAAGGCGCGATAAAACCGGGCTATGATCGCATTCTCACGCCCGATGCGCTCGCATTTCTGGTAGAGCTCGCCCGTCAATTCGAGCCGAGACGCCGCCAGCTCATGGAATTACGCACGCAATGTCAGCGAACCATCGACGCAGGCGTGCTGCCGGACTTCCTTGCCGAGACGCGGGATATTCGCGAGGGCGACTGGAAAATCCGCGGCGTGCCTCAGGACCTGCTCGACCGGCGTGTGGAGATCACCGGGCCGACCTCACGCAAGATGGTTATCAATGCGCTCAATTCGGACGCATCCTGTTTCATGGCCGATTTTGAAGACGCACTTTCGCCGACCTGGGATAATGTCGTCGACGGGCAGCTCAATCTGGCCGATTATTGGCGGGGCCAGATCGATTTTACGGACCCTGAGAGCGGTAAAGATTACAAGCTGACCGCTAGCAAACCCGCCGTCCTCATTGTCCGGCCGCGCGGCTGGCATCTGCTGGAGGAGCATATTTTTGTCGACGGTAAGCCGATTGCCGGGGCTTTTGTCGATTTCGGCCTTTATTTCTTTCACAATGCCAAGCTGACGCTCGAAAAGGGCAGCGGGCCCTATTTCTATCTGCCAAAGATCGAGCATTATAAGGAATCGGCGCTGTGGAACGATGTGTTTCTGAAAGCGCAGACCGAATTGGGCCTTCCGGTCGGCACGATCAAAGCCACGATCCTGATCGAAACCCTTCCGGCCGCCTTTGAGATGGATGAAATACTCCATGCGCTGCGCGACCACATTGTCGGGCTCAATTGCGGACGCTGGGACTATATCTTTTCCTTCATCAAGACGCTGCGCGACAAGCCGGACTATCTTTTGCCCGATCGCAGCCAGGTCGTGATGAGCAAGGCTTTTCTGCGGGCCTATTCGGATCTGCTCATCAAGACCTGCCACAAACGCGGCGCCTTTGCGATGGGCGGCATGGCGGCCTTCATTCCGAACCGGCGCGACCCGGAAGCCAATGAAAAAGCGCTTACCGGGGTGCATGAGGATAAGCTGCGCGAAGTCAAGGCCGGACATGACGGCACCTGGGTTGCCCACCCCGATCTCATTCCGGTTGCGCGCGTCGTTTTCGACGAACATATGCCGCAACAGAACCAGGTCGATAATTTGCGGGACGATGTCCGAATCGGACAGGCCGAGCTGCTTCAGGTTCATGAAGGGACGCGCACGGAAGAAGGTTTGCGCAACAATATTCGCGTCGGCGTGCAATATGTTGAGGCCTGGCTGCGGGGCAATGGCGCCGTGCCGCTCTATAATCTGATGGAAGATGCGGCAACCGCTGAGATTTCGCGCAGCCAGGTCTGGCAGTGGCTGAAGTATAGCGCTCAGCTCGATGATGGTCGGCTCGTGACGCGCGAGCTGTTCGACCGGCTGCTCGATGATGAGATGACGAAACTGCGTGAAACGCTGGGGGCTCAGGCTTTCGATGGCGGACGCTTTAAGGAGGCGATCCAGCTCTTCAAGGATCTGGCGACGTCGGACAGGCTTGAGGCGTTTTTGACCTTGCCGGCCTATCAGCTCATCGTCTGAATTGTCCTAAAAGTTGCAGCGAAGCGATCCGGATTATCTTCGGGGGGAAGAAAATGACCGGACCGCTTCGCCTTACGCTCCAGGGGGCTTGGAGCGGGGGCAACAGGTGAGACGCGCTTAATAGCTCTGCTGCGTCTTATTCCTGTATTGATCGGCTCTCATCGATTTGCGTGTGCGATCCCACGCTTCTTCACTCAAACTTTCCGCATCCTTCGCATTGCGCTTCGATAAATCCTGCAAAGGTGCAGCCGACGCCGTTGGAAGTTTTGAGGCCTGATCCTTCAGATAGGCGGCATTTTCCTTCAAAAGACGCCTGGCTTCTTCGATTTTGCCCTTGTCGCGAAGCTCAACGGCTTTCTCGCTCCGCTCAGTCGCGATCTGGGTCGTAACAGCGGCCACGACATCTTCGTTGACGCTCGCGCTGATCTCATCCTCGGAGCGGCTGAAGGTGACCTCAGCCTCGCCTTTAACGAATGCGCGTTTTTTGGAGGCAAGATCGGTATAGTTGACCTGAACCTCGGCGGCGCGTGCTTTGCCTTGAGCGCTCTCTTCGCTGACTTTCAGCTCGACAACGAGATATTTCTCCTGCTTGCCGTAAATCTGATTGAGCTTGACGCGGATTTGGCCGTCATCGATCTGTGCCTCGCGGCCAAGAACGCGCACTGGCTCAAACCCGTCCGGACAATCGATAATGATCTCCACATCATTGCCGACTGCAGCAAAAACGTCGCCGAATTCCTCATTGAAGATGTTAACCAGCTCGTTGGGGTCTTCCACGAAGGCGTGATTGCCGTCGCTGGCAAGCGCAAGCCGGGTCATGAGATCTTCATTGTAACCGAGCCCGAGACCGATGGTCGTGACGGTAATGCCCTCGCTGGCGGCCTCACGCCCCAGAACTTCAAGCTCTTTCGGCGATGAAGGACCGACATTGGCAAGGCCGTCGGAGAGGAGAATGACGCGATTGACCTTATAAGGGTCGAGATATTCGCGAAGCTCGCGGATACCC
The DNA here is from genome assembly GCA_964564085.1 of uncultured Hyphomicrobiaceae bacterium. Lineage (GTDB taxonomy): Bacteria > Pseudomonadota > Alphaproteobacteria > Rhizobiales > Rhodomicrobiaceae > JAHQVI01. The sequence goes on along the minus strand of CAZMAC010000345.1, from coordinate 1,241 downwards.
TGGCTGACACCGGCATATAGGGCGGTCCGTCCGCCTGCGTGCAGGCGCCGGATTGCGCCGCGCACTTCATCGGTGTCACGCAGCTGGGCCGCAGGGGAAAGTGTGTAGGCGTCGCTGCTATAGGCGACAACGCCGAGAACGTCTTGATCGCCGAGCCGCTCCACCGCCATGAGCGCGGCTTCCTTGGCCTGTTCAATGCGATCGCCCTTCATCGAGCCGGATTTATCGATGACGAGAAGCACATTCGCCGGAATGCGCGCATCTTCGTCCTCCGGCGCAATGCCTTCAAGGCCGACGCGGAGATAGACCTTTCCAGCCTTGCCTTCGGGCAGGACCGTCTGGCCGAGATGTGTTTGAAGCTTAATGGTTTGTGCGGCGTGCGCCTGGGTAAGAGGAAGTGCGAAGAACCCAAAAGAGACAAGCGCTGCAAGAAACGGTCGATACATTTCAACTCCCCCTTGACTGTTGCTGAGTAGCAACTTTTCTCGGCCAAAATTAGGCAAAGCGAAATGAACGCAAAATTAACGATAAAAAACCGGCCTTGCGGATTCGGAGCCGTTCAGAAAGCGGATCGAGCCAAGCTTCGCTTGAAATAAGGAGAATTGGGATATTGATTGAGGTCAAAAATAATTTCGATCCGGACCACGTTCACGCTTTCACAAACTCTTGGCCGTAAGGTTTGGGCAAAGTGTTCTTGTTCTGCGATGTGACCATGACCGATGCGAAACAAAGACTGGCATCCCTGCATGTGGCTCGTGATGGCTTTTTTAAAGCTCTGAAGGACCACGAGCACGCAATATACAAGCTTGGTTATGAGGATGGGTTCGGCGCAGGCTGGGAAGCAGCGCTCAGCCGTCTCGCAGAGCTAAAGCCGGAAGCGAAGTTCAAGTCATCCGGACCGACCGATCTCAGCCATCTGCTCCACAAGCAGCAGGGAGAAGTGCCGACACACGACATCTTGCTCGATATTATCGAAAACACACCGGGTTTGCTGCGGCACGAAATCATCGATTCAGCCCGCAAAAAAATGCCGACGCTCAATGAGAGGACCGTTCGGACCGCTCTTCAGCGCATGAAAAATGCCGGAGATCTACGGGTCGCGGAAAGCCGCTGGTATTTGGTGGACAAGCAAAAGGAAAAGGCGCAGGCGGAAACCGAGGTCAGTTCGTAAACGCGGCCGATTGACCTCTAGTGGTTCGATTCAAACATTTGTATCCCATCTGCGGCGCCCTCATTAACAA
>CAZMAC010000344.1:0-4000 GCA_964564085.1 uncultured Hyphomicrobiaceae bacterium | reverse complement strand
CCCGCCTGCGCGGGGACAGGCTTCACGGGGCCATGCTTCGCCTGAAAGCGCTCTAATACGGATGATAATGGTAGGACTTAACCGGCAGTATCAGGATAATAATGATAACAATAATAATAATTAGAGTGACGGTCGTTCTTTCACGATTACCAAAGAGCGCTTCTATAAATCCACTCCAATTATCGACGAGTTCGATAATAATCGAAATGGTGAAAAGAATAGCTATGATGAGAAGAACATAAAGCCCCACCGGAAGATGGATGCAATTGCAATAGCTGGCTTCGAGCCACATGGAACCGATGATGGTTCCGGCAAAGATAAAGATCAGGAATGCAAGAAAGCCGAGCCCGATGATTAACGAGAAACGCGCGACGTCGGCCGCAGTCATAGCACCCTCTTCCAGCTTTCCGCCAAAATATCAAACGCAAACGATTTGTCTGAAATTTTAACTAAAAGCGTTAAGATCCGGTTGCTATTCTACAAAAGCTCGCCCGATTGTTGAGATCATCACGGAAACGGCGCGCAAAATCCTCGCCGTTGGGTAGGCTAAGCCGCTTTCCATTTGATCGAGCAGCCGATTGAGGGCGTCTGTTCGCGCGGCCCCTCCCCTGTCTCAGCAACAGCTTTCATCGCCTCGAACAGCTCACGCCGTGCACCGGGCACCGCATTACGCCCGCTCTCATCGAGCCGGCCGCGATATTGCAGTTGCAGATCTTTGTTAAAGCCGAAGAAATCCGGTGTGCACACCGCGCCATAGGCTTTGGCAACCTCCTGGCTCTCATCGTAAAGATAGGGAAACGAGAAGTGATTTTCGGCAGCGAAAATCTTCATATTGTCGAATGAGTCATCGGGATAGTTGCTTGCGTCATTCGCACTGATTGCGACGGCTTTTACACCGTAACGCTCCAATTCAACGGCATCGCGCACAATCCGGTCAATGATCGAGCGGACATAGGGGCAATGATTGCAGATGAACACAATGAGTGTTCCGTTTGCGCCGCTGACTTCGCTTAGGGAATAGGTTTTTCCATCGACGCCGGGCAGCCGGAAATCAGGTGCGTTCCATCCGAAGTCACATACATCTGCAGTTGCCGCCATACTGAGCCCCTTTTCAGTGTTTTTGATAAAATAAGTTTATCCTTTTAAATCATCAAGCCCTTAAGAAAAAACCAAGCATAGACCAAAAAACGTTTGACGCATCCGGGCATCCTTTGTCATAATTTTGCTATCGAAATTAGGAGGTCTAAGAAAATGACCCCGCCGAACCACTGCAAGCCATCTTGAAACGCGTAATTTTGTTACGCCATAAGATGGCAGACTTAGACAATACGACGAAATTTAACGGCTATTTCTGCGCGAACATAGGTACAGAGCAGTATTCGTGCAGTATAGACGATATGTACCGGATGATGCCGGTTCGGGCATCTCATGGAAGCTTATCGATAAATGCCGGTTGATCGTGTTGTAATGGGTGAACGTGCCAGGAGTATAGCTTACAGAATGTCACCATCATACGCGCGGCGCGGGTAAATTCGGACTTCCAAACTGCTTGAAAGCAGACTTCATTGCCCCCTGAACCGACCCAAAGACCTCGTTAGTCAACTGGCTAACGAGGTTTTTGATTTCAGGCCTAAACGTCACCGCACCGACATCTTTCTCATGATATCCTGTGTAAAAGCACGATATGTGATTGCCGGATGCTAATCAATCGACCTCCCGAAATATTGACGCGCCGCCTTGATCCCAGGGAGCGGCTGCTCTGGTAGGATCGCCCCAAGCAGGGCTTCATGCTGCGCAGTTCGGATGTCTTTGTCATCCCGTTCTCCATCATGTGGGCGGGATTTGCATTCTTCTGGGAATTTTCTGTCATTTCTCGCGGTGCCTCGTGGTTCTCCACGCTCTGGGGGATCCCTTTCGTCCTTATCGGTCTGTATTTACTCGTTGGCCGTTTCATTTACGACGCGTGGCGCCGCAGCCGCATTTATTACGGGCTCACGGAAAAGCGTGTACTCATTGCGACACCAAAAAGCCTGGAGTCGCTTGAAATCTCAGGCCTTACCGATATTACCCTGAAAGAAAGCGGTGATGGCCGGGGCTCTGTAATTTTTGGCAAAGACGCCGGCTATTCGCGCTGGCGGGAGGAATCCTATACTTGGACGGACGCGCCGCTTATCCCAACCTTTGAAAGAATTGCCGAGGCAGGGCGTGTCTATACGGAAATCCGAAAGCTGCAAAAGAAAAGTGATTAGCTGAGCGCAATTTATGGCTCCAGTTCATATTATGTCGCTCATGCTGCCGAAAGTAAGAATGGCGGGAGCACGGCATGAATAACTTCAATGCATGGTTTGTAGCGATTTTTCTCTGCCTCACAGGACTTACCGCTGGCACGGCCCAAGGTGACCCTCGATACCTCTGGCCGGATGCCGCAAAGGCCAAGAATGCGGACCGCCTTATTGACCGTATCACTCCGCCCGAAGGTTTCGAGCGCATCTCCGCCGCCAAAGGCAGCTTCGCCGAATGGCTGCGAAACCTTCCGCTCCGCCCGCCTCACACGCCGGTGCGCCTTTATGACGGGCGGCTCCGGTATACCCAGGATCGTCATGTCGCCGTGATCGATATCGATACAGGCAAACGCAATCTGCAACAATGCGCCGACGCCATCATGCGCCTGCGCGCCGAATATCTGCTCGCCACCGGCCGGACACGCGACATCGCCTTCAACTACACGAATGGCAAACGCGTCGCCTATCGCAGCAAGGCGTCAAACCGCAAAGCCTTTCAGCGCTATATGATCGGAATTTTTGCCTATGCCGGGACCTATTCGCTGGAGCGCGAGATGAAGCCCGTTTCGCTCGCCGACATGAAAATCGGCGATGTGTTCATCAAGGGCGGCTTCCCTGGCCATGCGGTCCTTGTTGTCGATATGGTGGAGAACAGGACGACAGGCGAAAAACGTTTCCTGCTGATGCAAAGCTTCATGCCCGCCCAGGACATGCATATTCTGAAAAATCCAAGATCGGCGGACGCAACGCCCTGGTATACGCTGCCGGATCCGGATAGCAAATTGATCACGCCGGATTGGATCTTCAAGGCAAAGACGCTCCGACGTTTCCGGGATGAGCGATGATCAGACAGGAGCGGATGCGGGCGGTAAGCCGACATCCTTCTCCATGTTTTTCATGATTTTGGACGAACTCCAAAATCACCCTATTCAAATGCCGAAGCTTCGCTACATCGCGATCTTGTCGCCGCCCTTTTTCGTCACGGCTACGACAGACGGGCGCGGAGGCATTCCATCTTTAAAATCCGGCCAGAGGGTCGACGGGGCCTCAAAAGTTGCCATTGGCTGCCCCTTATCGGCTTCGCCGGGATGCTGAACCGCCAGGAAGAACGTCTCCACATCGGGCGTCAACTCCGGACCGCACATTACGGCCCCGTTCGGCACGCGGAAGAACAATTTCGACGTCCCGCGCGCCTGGCCTTCCGTTTCCATTGCCCAGACGCCGTCAGCCCGGCCTGTGGCGCTTGGCTTATTGCCGTCGGTTGCAACCCATAGCCGGCTAAGCGCATCAACCGTGGCATTGTCGGGCATGCCAAACCAGCCATCCTTTGTCGTGGCCGGATTGAATGTCGCACCGACTTCGGCAATCGAGGGATCACCGCATTTAACCAGGATTCCCCATTTGAACGTTGCCGCTGCGTGGCCGCCATCATCGGGAACGATCTCGATAATGTGGCCAAACGCATTTTTCGCGCGTGGATTGGCGGGGTCGGTCTGCTCCTCTTTGCGCTTGGTGTTGTTGGTGAGCATGATATAGGCCTTGCCGGTCTTGGCATTGACCTCGACATCCTCCGGCCGGTCCATCTTGGTTGGGCCGAGCAGATCGGCGGCGAGCCGGGTGTGGATCAGAATGTCGGCCTGGTACTTGAACCCGAATTTCACAGTCCGCCAACGGCATTAACCGTGGACGAACGGCAGACATACGCCCCTGACATCAGC
>CAZMAC010000343.1:0-4025 GCA_964564085.1 uncultured Hyphomicrobiaceae bacterium | reverse complement strand
AGCAGAATGATCGCGGGTTTCGTGTTGCCAGACAGCTTCGAAGCGACGGCTGAAGCCGCCCCGCGAAATCCAAAATCGCTGTTTCGTTCAATCTCGTGATATTTGATCCGCTTAGCTGACCGGCACGACGCCAGCAGCCTGCCGCCATGGATATATTTCCACGGTCTCGAAGACATCTGCTTTAGCGTAAGGGTCGGCCTTCGCGATCGCACGGGCTTCCTCAATATTTTCCGCTTCGACGATCAGCACGCTTCCACGTGGCTCTTTCTCGTCCTCAGTGAGCATGGCTCCGCCTACACGGACCTTCTGGCCCAAGCTTTCCAAATACGTCAAATGCTTGGGCCTCGTTTCCATCCTTCGTACCAGCCCATCGCCAGCCTTATCCCGACAAATCAATATGTAGAGCATGATTGAATCCTTACCCCAAAAGACGCGTTACGTTGCAAGACGATAATGCACCAGTTCCATATTTTATAGGTATTACCGTCATTTGCATATGTTACGCCTTTGTCATGGCCGCATCTTTTTATTATGAAAGATATCGCTTGGATGGGGCTAAGCGGCATGAACCAAGAAGAAACACGAACGCTACGGGATAAGGGCGAAGACGCTTGGAACGCTTGGGCACTCGATATGCTTGAGCGGAAACAGGCCCTCGAAGATGCAGGTAACTGGTCTGTCGACTGGTTCGGGGAGGGAGAAAATTCTGAGACGAAAGCTTGGTTGATTGACGCACAGGCAGATTTTGAAGGTGTCGAATTTAACACGGACGCTTCATTTTCGAGTTTCGTGTTCCCGGGACCGGCGCTTTTTGATAGAGCGCATTTTATCGGCAAGGCGGAGTTTAGAAACGTCAATTTTGCAAATGCCGCCCAGTTCCAGGCAGTACGGTTTGACGGCGAAGCGAGCTTTGCGCAAAGCAAATTCCATGATCTGGCAAATTTTGACGAGGCCGTCTTTGCATCGAGTTGCAATTACGAGAAAACAGAATTCCTGAGGGAAACAACGGGTCCGCTCGCGCCAGCAGCCCGATTCCAAAAGACGCATTTTGGTTCACGTAGCGATTTCCGAACAGCTAGATTTACCGGCAATGCGGAATTCATCCGAAGCCGCTTTACCGGCAGTGCTCGTTTTGATGAGGCAACCTTTCAGGCAGAGGCGACATTTGAAAATGCGTCTTTCGAAGGGACGGCTGGTTTTGTAAAGGCGCGCTTCAAAGGCGCCGTCAAGTTTTCTCAGGCGCAATTTCTCGGTGAGGCCAGGCTAGGGGAAACAGAATTCCAAGATACGGCAAGCTTTGAAGAAGCAGCATTTATCGGAAAAGTAGCCTTTCGCAATTCTAAATTTGGCGGTGATTTGAGCTTTCAAGCCGCACGTTTTGCCGAAGCGGCGCGATTCAACGAAGTGTCGTTTGCGAAGACCGTGATTTTTCGGGCTGCAAAGTTTTCTGACGCCGCTGAGTTTTCACGTGGCAAATTTGATGACGCCGTCGACTTTGGCCGGTGCAAATTTGGCGAGGATACGCATTTTGAAGAGGCCGTATTTTCTGGCGCCGCTGAATTTCTATCTGCAAATTTCAAAAACCGCGCCTCATTCAAAAGCGTTAAATTTATTAGTAAAGCGAATTTCCTTCAGGCCATTTTCCGCGGCCGCATCACTTTCCAAAATGCATCTTTCAAAGAAACTGCGGAATTTTCAGCAATAAGAAGCCGGGCTCCATTCGTTCTATCGGGAGCGCAATTTGAGCAGCCACCAAATTTTCAGGACGCCAGCTTCATCGAATCGCCAAGTCTGGACCATATGGCGATCAAAGACCCGATTTCGGTATTTCCCGCCCGTGGCAAGGAGAGCAACGCGGACCCACGGCCCTATCTGTTTTGGATGATAAGGGCTTGCGGTAATCCAGATTACGCGATCCGCTATAGCCGCCTGCGTAAGCTTGCCGCGGATACCCAAGATTGCGAACGGGAGAGGGAGTTTTTTGCTCAGGAGCTGCGTTGCCGGCGCTTTTGGTTCGATAAGCCGGTAGGGCGTGGATGGGGACGTTTCTGGCTCGGCTGGGTTTATGGCGGCATATCCAATTTTGGCCGTTCGCTTTCTCGGCCGATTTTCCTCTGGGTTCTTTCTATTTTTGTTTTTTCGCTCGTCTATCTTGGTCAGCGACAGTCAGACTTTTTTGTTACGGCGCCTGTAACGGTTGTCGCTGATGCGCCTGTTTTTCCCACATGGCCAACCCATCTCGATCTTGAAGCCTTCCTTCAATGGGCCGGCTCTGCGATCTGGTGGTTCGCAACAAGTATTATGAACTTGTTTGCTGGCGGCGGATGCATCTCAGGCGAGTCTGGTGCGACCGGTGAGGCTCTCTTCCTGTCGCTTAAAAATTCTCTATTCTTCATCGGCTGGGAGAGCCCGGATGCGTCCCGGCGGGTCTATGGCTGCTTGTACGGTTTCGAAAACGTTTCCGGATTGGGTGACCAGGTCGTTCGCGTGCCTCTCAGCGTTTCAACGGCAGCCATTACGCAAAACATTCTGGGGATCGCACTTATTTTTCTTGTTCTCATTGCATTGAGAAATCTACTTCGTGCAAGATAGCTGTATGAGAACAACGCAAATTCATATTTGATTAGCTGTAGGTGTGGATTTCAAATAAAGATCTGGAATTTCTTCAGCGATTCACCAAATATTTTGCGCGGGGCTGCGGGATGCGTTAGGTCTAACTTCAATCCCGGGGCCGATGCGATCCTTTAGGGGGCTGACACTGGCCGGGACCGTGGTTTCGGGCAATCGGCACCCACCTACTTTGTAGGGCCCAGCCGGATCGAATAACCGACGGTCATCGCGGCTCCGCCACCTCGCTTCGCTCACTTTTTCGTTGCATTGGCGGGTCTCAGTAGAAAAGTGCTCGAAATGACGTTGACGCTCCAACTTGAGACCAACAAGCAAACGATGCGGGTTCAATCACGCTCAACCAGGCGTGAGATTTCTGCTGATGAACGGGAACGAGCCGCAGAGTCAGTTGCCGAAATTGGGCTTGAATTTCTCAATCTGTCTCCCGGCATTGTTGGTGCATATTTCCCTGTTAGAAGCGAGTTTGATTGCCTCCCTCTCATTCGTCGTCTCGTTAATTCCGGATGGAGGTTGGCGCTGCCTATCGTGATCGGTAGTGAGCCTCTCGAATTCAGGGAATGGACCTTTGGCGCCGCAATGCAAACCGGACCATTCGGTATCCCCCAGCCTGCCGAGGGAGAAACCGTGCGCCCGTCGGTGATGCTTGTGCCACTTCTTGCTTTTGATCAGCGATGCTATCGTCTCGGTTATGGGGGCGGTCACTATGACCGAACTCTCGCGGCGCTGCGCAAACAAGGAGAAATTATCGGAATTGGCCTCGCGTTTGACAATCAGCAAGTCGAGGAAGTTCCGGTTTGTCCGTATGATGAAAAGCTCGACTGGATCCTGACGCCATCCGGGCCGATCAGCGCAAATTAAAGGCTCCAGATGCGTTTGCTTTTTCTTGGTGACGTCGTCGGACGTTCAGCACGGACTGCGGTGTGCCGGGACCTGCCAAATCTTAAAGAGCGGCAAAACGCGGATTTCGTCATCGTGAATGGCGAGAACTCCGCTGGGGGTTTTGGCATTACGGAGGCTATTTGTCAGGACCTGCTCGATGCCGGCGCCGATGTCATTACGACCGGCAATCACATTACCATCAGTGCCGCCAGCGGTGATTTCAAAACTGTTGAAGTCATCATGTGCTGTCGCACCATCGTCTTTAACGTTAACGGTGATCGTACCGTCAACGCTGTCGCCATCGCTGTCGCGCGGAGGACAGCCATCAGCCGTAGAGGCGGCAATCCGCGGGCAGCGATCGTCGCCGTCGAGCCGACCGTCGCCGTCTCTGTCCTTTCGGCCGCCAAGCACCCACGATGCGCCGATCAACAGCTCGAAATGGTTCGCGTCGCCGAAACCGACGCCAGGACTTATCGAGTGGCGAAAATCGGCGCGCAGACGCAGCTTGCGCATCAGCG
>CAZMAC010000342.1:0-4031 GCA_964564085.1 uncultured Hyphomicrobiaceae bacterium | reverse complement strand
CCAACAAAGCCGATCTCAGCCAGTTCATGCTCTTGTATCGCCAGGCCGGAACGCCTGAGCTCTCCTGCCGGATGACCTATTCGCAAGACAGCAAATCGGCAAAGCTGACCGTCAAGCAAACGCTCGAACCGACGCCCGGACAGACGAAGAAGAAACCGATGCATATTCCGCTCAAACTCGGCCTGCTCAATGGTCAGGGTAAGGATATCGCCTTGAAGCTGGAGGACGGCACAAAAATTTCGGACGGCGTTTTGCATTTGCGCAAACGCTCAGAAAGCTTCATTTTCACAGGCATTCGGGAACGGCCCGTCGCCTCGCTCTTGCGAGAGTTTTCTGCACCGGTCAATATCAGCTCCAATCTCACTGATCGCGATCTGGAATTTCTGATTGCGCATGACAGTGACCAGTTTAACCGCTGGCAGTCGGCGCAAATGCTGGCGATGAAATCGCTGAAAGAGATGACAGCGTCGATCGCGGCCGGCGAAAAGCCCAAACCCTCGCAACGTTTCGCCAAAGCGCTGAGCGGGTTTATTACCGATGACAGTCTTGAGCCCGCTTTTCGCGCCTATATGCTGAGCCTGCCAAGCTATCGGGATATTGCTTTGGCGCTTGGCTCCAATATCGATCCGGACGCGATCTATCAGACACGCTTGCGCTTCCGTAAAAGCCTTGGGAAAACGCTGAAATCAGACCTTACGGCCATTTATGAGAGTCTTGCTCTCGACGGCCCTTATAATCCGGATGCGGAGAGTGCAGGCAAACGCGCGCTCAGAAATGTCGCGCTTGGCGTTCTGTCAGCTCGGGGAGGCCGGTCTGCGGTTTCGCGCCTGCGCGACCATTATAAACACGCCACAAATATGACCGACGTCATGGCGGCGCTCGAAATCTTCAATGACGTGGATGCTCCCGCGCGCGATGTAGTACTGAAGTCATTCTATAAGCGTTGGAAAAAAGACCCGCTGGTTCTCGATAAGTGGTTTTCCATACAGGCGCGTTCGCCGCTTCATGGAACCGCTGAGCTCGTCGCCGAGCTTATGAAGCACCCGCAATTCTCGATCAAGAATCCCAATCGTGTCCGCGCCGTTGCCGGGGCTTTTGCAATGGGCAATCCCGTTCAATTCAATGCCGCGGATGGCAAAGGCTACAAGCTGGTTGCCGACATTGTGTTGGAGCTGAATGGCTTCAATGCGCTGATGGCGGCGCGCCTGCTCGGCAGTTTCGAGATGTGGCGCATGATGGAGCCGAAGCGTCAAAGCGCGGCGCGCAAACAGCTCGAACGTGTGGCCAAGACGAAAAATCTGTCCCGTGATGTCTATGAAATCGCGGAAAAGATGCTGAAACAGCCTGAAAATCAAGAAGCTGCCTAAGCTTCCACTTCGAAAAACGGCCCGAATCGGTCGAAAATGCGAAGGTGACCGCTATCTTCGCACATACCATCTTAGCTTTGACTTCCGCCTTACTATGCGCACTCCCTGGCTGGACTTTTGGATGGCTCCAGCCGGCGGACTCGCTATACCCGCAAGCGGTGCTAGCCGGCAGCTTGGGCACGAGCGCACCCCCCATTCCTTCGCGAGGCTTCGCTTTCAACTTCGGCGATATTTCCAGCGATATCATTGCGGCTGTTCTGGTCAGCAGTTTCGCTGGCGCGATGATTGTTTTCGTCATCACGAGATACCGGATGACGACGCTGACACGCGCGACGATGGAGCTGCGCGACGGCACAGAGTTGCTCTTGCGCGACGGGCGTGCAGCGCTGCTCTACTGGAATTTGGTCAAAGGCGAGCTGTGCTGGTCGGAATCGCTGTTCTCGATGATCGGCCGCGAGTTGCCCGGCGGGCGCATGCTGTACCGCGATATGCGCGACCTGCTTCATCCGGAAGACAATCTTTATGAGATTGTCGAGAGCCATATCCGCAATAGCGAGGAAGAGGTCCGCACCACCTTCCGGCTTCGTGATCGCGAGGAAGAGCGCTGGATTTGGTTCGAAATGCGCGGACGGATCAGGCGGCGCGGCGAGAGCAGTCCGCCGGTTCTGATTGCCGTTGTTACGGATGTTACCGAAGAGCGCGAGCGCCAGATCGAGGACGTCGACACGGCTGCGCGCCTGCGGGACTCGATCGAGGCGATCTCGGAGGCTTTCGTCCTCTGGGACAATCGCGACCGGCTGGTCGTGTGCAACCGCAAATTCAAAGCGATCTACAAAATCCCAAACCGGTTGTTAACACCTGGTGCGCCGTATCAGGACATTGCGAAGCAGGCCGGTGAGCCTTTGCTCCAGGGGCCGCGCACAGCAAAGGGCGAGCGGAAACAGGGGCCCAGCACTTATGAAGCCGAGGTGAGCGATGATTGCTGGCTGCATATTGGCGAGCGGCGCACCGAAGATGGCGGCTTCGTCAGTGTCGGCACCGACATCAGCGCGTTGAAGCTCAGCGAACAACGCCTTGCCGAACGTGAGATGGAGCTGAAAGCGACGGTCAACGATCTGGAAGCCTCGCGTATCAAGCATGAGGCGCAAACGCGCCAGCTTTTCGAGCTGACCAACAAATATGCCGCCGAAAAAGAGCGGGCCGAGGCCGCCAACCGCGCAAAATCGGAATTTCTGGCCAATATCAGCCATGAGTTACGGACGCCGCTCAACGCCATCATCGGCTTCTCCGAGATGATGCATCAGCAGCTTTTCGGGCCGATCAGTCACAAGAAATATATCGAATATGCCCGCGATATTCAGCAAAGCGGGCAATATCTGCTGGAAGTCATCAACGACATTCTCGATATGTCAAAAATCGAGGCCGGCCGTATGACACTATCGGTCGAAACGCTGAATATCAGCGAGATCGCCGCCGAAACAATGCGTGTTGTCGACCAGGTTGCCCGCGCGCGCAATATCTCCTTGAAGACGTCCGGCACGCAATCCATCGAGGTCGGCGGCGACCGGCGCGCATTAAAGCAGGTCTTTATCAACCTTCTGTCGAATGCGGTGAAATTCACGCCCGTAGGCGGTGAAGTCACGCTGCGGACCTACCGCTATAAGGGGACTGTTCGTATCGCAATCAGCGATACCGGTGTCGGCATTCCGCGTCACGAGATTGCCAAGTTAGGCCGGCCTTTCGAGCAGGTTGAAAACCAGCTGACAAAGGGACACAGAGGCACCGGTCTGGGACTTGCCATTTCCCGCTCGATTCTCGAAATGCATAATGGGCGGCTCGAAATCAAGAGCCGGCTAGGCGAGGGAACCACGGTCACTTGCATTCTTCCTGCAACCCAGGATACGACAACGCTGGACAGTCAGGCAGCTTGAGCGCATATGATCTCGCGGATAACCAATTAGCATGAGTTGGAAGTGAGGTCGTTCGATGGATACCCTGAATCCGGACCGGGAGGCAGTGCCTGCTGTCCCTGAGCGAACCTCAAAAATTCTTTCAAGGCTTGCAGAGAAAGGCGAAGAGGAGCGAATAGATATCGGCACCATTGTCGATGCGCTTTATGACCGGAGTTTCGGCGTTATTATCGTCCTCTTTGCTCTTCCAAATGCAGTGTTTCCCATCGCATGGGTCTTGGGCACACCTATTTTGCTCTTCACCGTGCAAATGGCAATGGGTCGTCAAGAACCTTGGCTTCCAGACTTTATGCGGCGCCAAAGCCTAAAGCAGGAAACCTTCGCAAAAATCATCGACTATGTGGTCTACTACCTTGAAAAGATCGAACGCTGGCTCAAGCCGCGCTGGAATTTTCTGACAACAAATACAATGGAGAGGCTGATCGGCTTTTATATGACAGTCCTGACGCTCATATTGCTTGCACCGGTTCCTTTCGGAAACGCCTTGCCTTCATTCGGAATCGGCATCATTGCGGCCGGTCTCTTGGAGAAGGATGGCAAAGCCATTGTCGTTGGCTCCTTTATCGGTCTGCTTGGCGCAATCTACGTTTTGGCCTGGGTGATCGGACTTTGGATCGCGGGTAACACGATTTTGGGAGCCTAGAGCATCGGGCGAATAATCGGAAACGCTTACCCCACAGCGTCTTCTATCTGC
>CAZMAC010000341.1:0-4046 GCA_964564085.1 uncultured Hyphomicrobiaceae bacterium | reverse complement strand
AATCTGACGTCATTATTTCAGCAAACACGAAACTGTTTCTTCAGAGTTTTGGCTGAGCCGCCACGTTACATTACACTTAAAAGCTGCTAGAAATTATTGTTAAGGAATGCCGTTATTATTCACAATTTTCAATGGTTCTTAGTTTTCCGTCTTTGCTACCCTACGCGGGTACTGATGCAATTCGTTGGTTTGCTTCACGGCAACAACCGATAAGACGGGATTTTGCCGTCTCGCAAATTTCCATCAACGGCCGGTCCTTGGAAATCTCCAGGCGCGACAGAGCGGCATGGTCCTTTTGCGCTTTATCTGAATTTACGTCTTCATCGCGAGAAAAGGATCGCATCCTTCTTGTTGCGCCGCTTTCGGGACATTTCGCCTTCATCTTGCGCGAAATCGTTATGGGGCTGGCGGGTCAGGCGGATGTCAGCGTAACGGACTGGCTCAATGCCTGTTTCGTGCCCCTATCGGAGGGCGAATTCGGGTTCGATGAAAATATCGAGACGATTGCAGACAGCATCAAGCTGCTTGGGCCGGATGTCCATGTCATCGCGCTTTGCCAGGGGGTGGTTCCGGCACTGGCCGCAACGGCCGTTCTGGCGCAAAGCGATCCGGCCAGTGTGCCGCGTTCATTGATTCTGATGGGCGGCCCCGTCGATCCGCTGGCCAATCCGACTCGCGTTGTAAACCTCCTGCGCCAGCGCTCGCTTCCCTGGATTGAGGCCAATTCATTGGACCGTGTCGGTCCGTTTCTGCCCGGCGCCAACCGCCGTGTCTATCCGGCCCGGCATCAGCTCTCGGCTTTATTTGCCTATTATTGCCGCCATTTTCTTTCGGGCGGTGAAGTGTTCCACAAGGCTTTCGAAGATGACGGGCTAGATCCGGCCCGCTTTCCGTTTCTTGAGCTGTTCACGGCGCTGATGGATTTGCCGGCGCGATATTTCCTGGAAAATATTCAAAAGGTGTTTCTGGCGCGCGAGCCTTGGGTTGGAGGTCTCAGCTGGCATGGCGAGCCCGTCGATTTTACGGCCATTCGGGACACGGCGCTGATGACGATCGAAGGTGAGCTGGATGACATTGCTGCGCCCGGTCAAACCAGCGCCGCGCATCGCCTATGCCCGAATATTCCGAACGACCAACGCAATAAACTCATCATGGACGGTGCCGGTCATTTTTCGCTGTTTTATGGACGACTATGCCGCGAAAAAGTCCTGCCCGAGATTACCGCATTCATTGGCCGGGTGAACAGGGCTCATTCAACGCCGATGAGCCGGTCCACAGGGGCGTAATCATCGCTCAGTGTTATGGGTTTTGCTTCGATCCGCAGATCGTGAAGCCGGTTTTCGCTCATACGCGTAAAAATGACGCCCGGCGTCGTGCGTGAAACCAGCTGTGCGGAAGGCGTCGGCTGACGCACTGCGGCGAGCACGAAAGTTGCGCGCTGACCGGTTTCATTCGACTGCCAAAGCTCAACGGTCTGAAAAATCTCCTTCATCGTGGCCAGGACGGAGAGGGCAAACCGGGGCCTCTCCCGATGATCGACGATGTTCATTACATAGATGCCATCTGTGGCGAGCCGGGATTTGACCACGTCAAAAAATTCCTGCGTCACCAGATGATGGGGCACCACAATGTCGTGAAAGGCATCGCCGACAATGACGTCGAAAGCCGCATCGCCGTCAAGCCGGTTAAGGGCGACGCGGGCATCGGCGTGGATCGTCTTAAGACGTGCTGAGGGACTAAGCCACAGGCGTTCGATTGCCGAACGGGTCACGGCCGGATCGATTTCGGCCACGGTCATCTCGGCGTCGGGACGGGCGGCGAGCCAGGCGCGTGGAAGCGTGTAAGCGCCGCCGCCGATAAAAAAGGCGCGGAAAGGCGAACGCCGCCCAGTGTGGATGCGGGCAAGCGTGTCCTGAAGCTCGACGTAAGGCGAAACGAGCGTTTGAGGACGATCGCGCAGATTGATGCCATGGCCCAAATGGTCAAGCACCATGAGCCGGGCGTCCTCCCCGTAATTCTGCGACACGTCAATCACGCGAATGCAATAATAGCTACTGCCTGGACGGCAGAACTCTTTGAACGCTTCCACTTTTTGACCGAAATATCCCAGAAGAGCTGCGCTCAGAACAAGCAGGATCAGCGGTCTTGCCAGCTGTGCGGAGCCCTTGGCTTCCCGCGCCTTCCAGAATAAGGCGAACCCCATAAGCACATAGGTGGTTGCCACTAGCAGCAATGTTCTGGTCGTTCCGAGCCAGGAGATAAATAGGAAGCCAGCTGCCAGCGTTCCGGCGATACTGCCGATTGCGCCCACGGCGAAGAACGCGCCGATCGTGCGGCCGGTCTGTCCGGGCGGATCGGCATCGATGGCCAGCTTCGTCAGGACCGGTGATGGAATTCCGACGAACAGGCTGGGGAGGAAAAATAAAGCGGTGGTCACGATAAGGACGGTGGGGACGATGCTGAGATCGAGTGAGATAATGAAGGGCGCCGCGATGCGAATGAGAAGCAGGGTTGCCGCCGTCGAGAGCCCCGCAAGAAGCAAGCTCCATGCAACCCCGCGCTGCGCGCTCGGCGCAGGCCGTTCAGCTGCCAGCCCGCCGAGCCAATGGCCCAGGGAAAAACCGGCAAGAACGACCGAAATGATCGCCGTCCAGGTGTAGAGCGACATGCCGAGATAAGGCGCGACCATTCTCCCGGCGACGATCTCAACGACCAGCCCGCACGCCGCTGAAAGACCGGCAATCAGCAAATGGAAGAAATGGCGGCGAAGCATGAAGCATCCGTTTTCCCGCCAATGGCAGGGTATGTCTATTGGCTTAAAGGCTCGTAGCTGTAACCGCCAGCTTTTTTGGCGACGCGGCCCGTGCCCGGCGCAGGAAGGTGATAGCCTATGATCCGGTTGCCCTCCGTTTCGAGCCGGTCAAGGAGCTTCTTGCGTGTGGCGACGGCTTTGTCCGGTTCGATATCTGTCGCGGGTTGCCAGTCCGGATGCTGAAAGGCAATGACCGGATGGGTCAAGGCGTCTCCGAGGATGACGATCCGGTCGTTGCCCGTCCCGATCTCCAGCGAAATATGGCCGGGCGTATGGCCAGCCGTATCGAGCACGCTGATGCCCGTTATGATGTCGTCGCCTGGCTTTAACATCTTGATTTGATCTTTGATCGCTTCGAGATTGCGCTGCGCGCCGACGGCGAATGCGTGCTGTGCCTCCGGCAGCTTGGTCAGGACGTCCTTGGACATCCAGAAATTCCATTCCGCCTCGGAAATGTGATGCTCCGCATCGGGAAAGCTGAGCTCATCGAAATCGTCGATCGTTCCCCAGATATGGTCCGGATGGGCGTGGGTGTAGACGACTTTGGTGATCGATCCTGGATCAATTCCGGCCTCTTCCAGCGAGCTTGCGAGTTGGCCGGCGCTCGCCATAAATCGCGAACCCGAGCCAACGTCGATCAGGATTTTTTCTGAGTCGGTTTCAACCAAAGTGACGTTGAGCGGCGATTCGTACTGCTCGCCTTGCTGGCCAGCCAGTTTCATGGCTTGCTGGCGCTCTTCCGCGTCAGCCTTCGGCGCGAGGTTGGTCGATGGGAGCGTCAGGTAACCGTCGCTGAAGGACGAGAGGCGAAATTCGCCCGCGCTGAGAGCGCCCGATTGATTTGCCTTGCTCGTCGAGCCGAACATAGCGCCCGCACCAAGCACAACAGAGGCTTTCAGGAGAGCCCGCCGGTTGAGAACCAATGAATGCGGATCGAGTAAAGGATACCGGCTGCTGGTCATTTTCCGTTCCCTGGCCTTTCCTTAGCGCAGCGAGCTGTTGCGATTGAGAGAAAATGGGCGGCCCCGAAAGGCCGCCCGCAAGTTGCGGTTTTAACCGAAGATATCGGTGGTGATTCCCTCATACCAGCCAATGGACTCTTCATAAGTCTTCTTGCGCAGGTCGGCGTCTTCACCCGACTGCGAAATGAACTTGTTGGTCGCTTCGATGTTTTCCGAACCGGCCTAGTAGCTTGACCCGACTTTGACGCCGTCATCGCTCGCGAACAGACTCC
>CAZMAC010000340.1:0-4064 GCA_964564085.1 uncultured Hyphomicrobiaceae bacterium | reverse complement strand
AGCTCCACGAGACCCGACGACTTTTTAGTGGTTTTTGAGATTCAAACATTTGTAAATCAGCGCGCTGCAGATGGGATACAAATGTTTGAATCGAACCATTAATATGTCAGGAGTGAGACGAGGCAGAATTCGAAACAATTCATGCAAAAAACCGCGCCTTCTTCCATAAATATCCTTTTCATCTATGGGACGCTTATGCGGGCATCCGGCCATCCCATGGCCAAAAGACTCCAGAGCCAGAGTTCTTTTATCGCCGAAGGCTGGATCGCCGGGAAATTGTACTCCTTGGGGAGCTATCCCGGCCTGGTTCCGTCAAGCGGACTGACAGGTAAGGTTCATGGTGAAGTTGTCAGGCTGACCAACCCGGCCTACAGCCTTGCCTGGATCGATGAATATGAAGGTTGCGGCTTAGCTCCGGAACCGCCCCCCTATCAGCGCGTTGCTCTACCGGTCACGCTATGTCCGGGCCGACAGCTTGAAGCCTGGGTGTATATTTATAAATACCCGGTATCGAAAGCCCGGCATATTCCCGGCGGACGTTTTCTACGGTATTGATCATGTATCGATCGCAAAATTCGCTGCGTTTCAATTCAGCGCTTGATGGCCAGTAAATAAGTCAGCTAAATCTTTCTATGCGTTTTTCATTGCGATCTAAATCAATCCTATCGGAAAGAATGATATAAACCGCTGTATAAAGCGCCCGAAGACAGGAAATTTCATGCCCACCCGCCTCTTCTACGATCTGATCAAGCAATCGCTAGAAACCAATGTCCGGCTCGCAGAGAATCTTGCAACATTTCTACAAGCGGCCCAGACGCCGCCACCCACGAAAACGGACACAAAAGAAGATAAGCCTGCATCCATGTCTTCGGCGTCTCCCGCCCCTTCGACAAAGAAGCAAGAGGGATGGGTTTACCGTTTCGGGCTGAGAAAAGCGGACGGCTCAGCCGAGATGCGCGATTTGCTTGGCGGCAAAGGGGCAAATCTTGCCGAAATGTCCAATCTGGGTCTTCCGGTGCCGCCCGGTTTCACGATTTCAACGGAGATGTGCACCTATTACAATGAAAACGCCGGAACATTTCCTGATCGTCTCGAAGCGGAGGTCAACAGCGCGCTGAGCCAGATCGGCGACGCGCTCGGCGCAAAGTTCGGCGATCAGGAAAGCCCGCTTCTGGTTTCGGTCCGTTCCGGGGCGCGGGCCTCCATGCCGGGCATGATGGATACGGTCCTCAATCTTGGCCTGAACGACCGGACAGTTGAGGGATTGGCGGCAAAGTCGGGCGATAAGCGCTTTGCTTATGATTCCTACCGGCGTTTCATCCAGATGTATTCCGATGTGGTGCTCGGGATCGATCACCATGTTTTCGAAGAGATCCTGGAGAATTACAAGAATTCAGTCGGTCTCCAGCTCGATACCGAGCTCGCTTCAGAGGATTGGGAAAAAATCGTCGCAGAATATAAGGACGCCGTCTCACAAGAAAGCGGGCAGGCTTTTCCGCAAGATCCGAAAGAACAGCTTTGGGGCGCGATTTCCGCGGTCTTTGCGAGCTGGAAAAATGCCCGCGCCACGACCTATCGCCGGCTTCACGGCCTTCCGGACCATTGGGGAACGGCCGTCAATATCCAGGCGATGGTGTTCGGCAATCGCGGCGATAGCAGCGCAACCGGCGTTGCCTTCACGCGCAACCCATCGACCGGCGAAAAGCGGCTGTACGGCGAGTTTCTCGTCAATGCGCAAGGCGAGGACGTCGTCGCGGGCATTCGCACGCCTCAGCACATCACCGAAGCTGCCCGCATGGAGTCGGGTGAGACCAAGCCATCGCTTGAAGCTTTGATGCCGGATCTTTTTGCCGAATTGCGAGCCATTTTCGAGAAGCTCGAAGCGCATTACCGGGACATGCAGGACCTCGAATTCACCATCCAGGAAGGCAAGCTGTGGATGCTGCAAACGCGCTCCGGCAAGCGGACGACCAAGGCGGCTCTCAAAATCGCAGTTGAGATGGCCGAGGAGAGGCTGATATCGCACCAGGAAGCCGTCATGCGGATCGACCCGAGCCAGCTCGATCAGCTCCTGCATCCGATGCTCGACCCGAATGCGGAGATTCGCGTTATAACCAAAGGGCTGCCCGCGTCTCCCGGCGCGGCGACCGGCGAAATCGTTTTCGATGCGGATAAGGCCGAACAGCTCCGCAATGACGGTCATACGGTTATTCTGGTGCGAACCGAGACAAGCCCTGAAGACATCCACGGAATGCACGCGGCGGCGGGCATCCTCACCGCGCGCGGTGGCATGACCTCTCACGCCGCAGTGGTTGCTAGGGGGATGGGGCGGCCTTGCGTGTCTGGCGCAGGCGCCATTCGGATCGATACCCATGCGCGCACCATGTCAATCGACGACACGGTGCTGAATGAAGGCGATATTATCACGATCGACGGCACAAAAGGTCATGTCATCGAAGGCCAAGTCCCCATGCTCCAGCCGGAGCTGTCGGGGGAGTTTTCCAAGCTTTTGGTCTGGGCCGACGAGATTAGCCGCATGAAGGTCCGCAACAATGCAGAGACGCCGCGAGATGCCAAGCAAGCCTTCGAATTCGGCGCGGAAGGTATCGGGCTTTGCCGGACCGAGCATATGTTCTTCGATGAAGACCGCATTATGGCCGTTCGCGAGATGATCCTTGCCTCTGACGAAGCCGGCCGGCGCGCGGCGCTGATAAAGCTTCTGCCGATGCAGCGTCAGGATTTTGCCGAGCTGTTCGAAATCATGGCGGGCCTGCCCGTGACGATCCGGCTTCTCGATCCGCCTTTGCACGAGTTCCTGCCCCATTCAGAGGAAGAAATTCGCGAGGTTGCGCAGGCCCTTGGCGCGGAGGAAAAAAAGCTCCGGCATCGTCTGGCCCAGCTCAATGAATTCAATCCCATGCTTGGCCATCGCGGTTGCCGCTTAGCAATCAGCTATCCGGAAATTACCGAAATGCAGGCACGGGCGATTTTCGAAGCGGCCATCGATGCAAGCCGAAAGACCGGTAAGCCGGTTGCGCCGGAGGTGATGATCCCGCTGGTTGGCATTCGCAAGGAGTTCGACCTTCTGCGCGCACGCATCGACAAAGTTGCGCAGGATGTTTTCAACGAGAAGGATGAGCGTGTCGTCTATCAGGTCGGCACGATGATCGAATTGCCCCGCGCAACGCTGAGAGCCGCGGAAATCGCCGAATCTGCTGAATTTTTCTCCTTCGGCACCAATGATCTGACGCAAACCGTGTTTGGCATCAGCCGGGATGATGCGGCCTCATTTCTCGGCGAATATGCGGCGAAGGGCGTGATTGAGTACGATCCCTTCGTGACGATTGATCAGGACGGCGTCGGCGAACTTGTGTCGATCGCGGTGGAGCGCGGGCGCAGTGCGCGGCCCGACATCAAGCTCGGCATTTGCGGTGAACATGGCGGCGATCCGAAATCGATCGATTTCTGCGAGCGGATCGGCCTAGATTACGTCTCATGCTCGCCCTACCGGGTGCCTGTCGCAAGGCTTGCGGCCGCACAGGCGGCGCTGGTTGCCAAAGCCGGATCGATCAGGGATCCGTCGCAAACGGCCTGAACCGCCTTAAAGGTTGACCGGCTCGTCGGGGCAGGGCGATGCTTAGCAGTCTTCATGCCAGCATGCATTGTCTTTGGCCGTGATGGGCAAAGCGAACGATTTCTGTATAAAAACGGTTCTTAATGCCGATACCGGTGGGCTTTCAGCGTAAAGCGCTGCGTGCCCCCCTTACGCAGATTTGCCAGAGCAGTAAAAGCTGAAAAGAGTGTTTATCGCTGAAGGCCGATATTCATTCCAACATTCGAATGCCGGAGTTTCTCATTTACAAGACATCAAATAAAAAAGCGGAAACTGAAATCTTTATGCACAATTTACGGCAATATGCGCTATTCGATCTGGTGATTTCATGGCGATTTGCGCTATGCGGGCCAATTGTGATCGAGGAGAATGAATGGGGGATATTATCTATATTGCCCTGATCTTTGCCAGCTTCGGTGTTTGCGGGCTTGACGTCATTATGTGTGAACGG
>CAZMAC010000339.1:0-4069 GCA_964564085.1 uncultured Hyphomicrobiaceae bacterium | reverse complement strand
GGTCACCCCGGCCGCCGGCGAGTGTCGCCTCAGAACTGAATTCAGTGCTTGCTCTCCTCGTGACCCTACTCGAATAGACGATGTGGTCGCTGTGCAGCAGAGCCATGGCGGCTGCCTCAAACCTCTCTCACAGGATGGCGGAAATGGGTCGAAGCCAAGCATCGGCGTCACCTGCTCGGCCCCTTTCAGAAGGCATGCGGCAAGGCTCGCCAACAGCATCTCGGCCGGCTTGAACGCATCGTCCCGGGGCGCGGTGACGCGATATTCGAGCATCACTCCCATTCCATCTGCTGGAAGGCGGTCTGAGCGTTGCGGCCTGCAAGCGCCTCGAACTGCTCCAGATGCGCGAAGGCCGCCTGGTCGACCTTCGGCGCGGCCATGATGTCACCGCCCCCGTCGATCAGCGCCCTCATCTGCGTGCGCAGGTTCATCAGGTAGTCGTAGGTCTCGGCGCGGGCGCGTGCCATCGTGGTGAGACCGCCATGGCCCGGCACGACATGGGCCGCGCCGGTCGCTTCGACGGCCTTGAAGGCCGCGGGCCATCCGGCGATGGAGCTCTGGTCGCCAACTCCGAGGACGCGTTCGACATAGACGATGTCGCCGGTAAACACCGTGTCTCGGTCGGGCACCCAAACGAAGGCATCGCCGGGCGTGTGCGCAGGGCCGGGATGCACGATCTCGAAGCTCAGCCCGCCGACGTCGAGCGTGTAGGTCTTAGCGAATGTCACGTCCGCATAGACGGGTTCGGTTCCCTCAAGCGCATCGCCGATCAGCTGCGCCAGCCCTGTCATCTGCATCGAGCCTCGGGCCCGGTGATCCTCGACCGCCGCTTTTGATGCGATCACGGTTGCGCCCTGCGCCTGCCAATAGCCATTGCCCAGCCACCGGTGATCCTGCCCGCCGGTGTTGATTACATGGGTCACGGGCTGGTCCGTCACGGTCCGTATGGCTGCGTGCAACGCCTCGGCTCCCCGCCACGATCCACCCGGATCGATCAACACCGAACCTGCCTCGGTCACGACCAGGCCGAACGTCGCGTTGTTGGCCAGATTCTCGGGGCTGCGCTGCGCCTTTTCGCCGACGAGGGCCCAGACGCCATCAGCGACCGGCCGGACGTCGAGAGACTGTGCGGAACCGACAGAGGGGGCGGCGAGAAGCACGGCGAAAATGAGCGCGCGGATCATGCGCTGAGCCAGCCTTCGAGTTTCGACGCGTCCGGCAGACCGCCCGCATGAACGAGCTTGCCATCCACCGATATGCCCGGTGTCGACATGACGCCGGCCATGGCAATCGATCTCGGGTCGGTAACCTTTTCCACGGTGACCTCGACGCCAAGCCGGGACGCGGCCTCCTTGACCATGGTTTCGGTGGCGTCGCAGCGTTTGCAGCCGGGGCCGTAGACCTTGACGGTTTTCATTGAGGTGTCCTTTCAGAGAATGGCGTCGCCCCGAAGGGGGCATTGAAACCTGACCCAAAGGGGCGCTTACAGCAGGAAGTTGAACAGGAAGCCGGTGGCGAGAATCCCCG
The DNA here is from genome assembly GCA_964564085.1 of uncultured Hyphomicrobiaceae bacterium. Taxonomy (GTDB): domain Bacteria; phylum Pseudomonadota; class Alphaproteobacteria; order Rhizobiales; family Rhodomicrobiaceae; genus JAHQVI01. The sequence goes on along the minus strand of CAZMAC010000339.1, from coordinate 2,542 downwards.
CCGATACGACCGCTATGAAAATCGCGATCAGGCGAAGGGTCAGCACCTGCTTGAGGATGATCATCTCCGGAAGCGAGAGCGCGATCACCGACATCATGAAGGCCAGCGTCGTTCCGAGCGCCGCTCCCTTGCCCAACAGCGCCTCGACGATGGGGATGACGCCCGCCGCGTTGGTATACATCGGCACGCCCACAAGCACGGCCGCAGGAACCGACCACCAAGCCTCGCCGCCCATGATCCGCAGCAGCATCTCTTCGGGGACATAGCCGTGGATCGCGGCTCCTATGCCGATGCCGACCAGCACCCAGATCCAGACCTTGCCGACGATCTCGCGCACCTGCTCCACGCCGCTCTTCAGCCGGTCGACCAGCGTCCGCCGTTCCTCCGGCAGATCGCCCATGGGGCCCGCGTTCAGCTCACGCACCCAATCCTGGAGATACCGCTCCAGCCCCATCCGGCCCAGGACGAACCCCGCGGCCGTGGCGATGGTGAAGCCGAAGACGAGGTAGATCGTGGCGATCTGCCAGCCGACGAGGCCGTATAGCAGCCCCAGTCCCACCGGCCCCACCATCGGCCCTGCGATCAGGAAGGAGAAGGTCACGCCAAGCGGGATCCCCGCCGAGACGAAGCCGATGAAGAGCGGCACCGAGGAGCAGGAACAGAACGGCGTCATCACGCCCAGAAGGGCGGCCAGCGGGTAGCCCCACACCTGGTGCTTTCCGGCCAGGATCGCTCGAGTCTTTTCCGGGCTGAACCAACTGCGCAGGACGCCGGTGACGAAGACGATGCCGGTCAGCAGCAGCAGCACCTTCGGCACGTCATAGATGAAGAAGGCAATGGCCTCGCCCGTATGGCTGTCACGCGCCACCGGAAACAGCGATGTCGCCCATTCCGAGAACGGGATCAACTGGCCGTAGACCAGATAGAGCACGACGGCGATGGTCGGCACGCCGGAATACCACAGCCAGTCGGGCGCCTCCCGGTGGCGGGCGGACTCATGTGCCTCAATGGTCATGCGACCTTCCTCTCAGATTTGCTTTCCGCGGCCAGCACCGCGTCGATCACCGCAGCCAGTTCCGGTGCGAGATTCGGGTTGCGACGATAGCGAACCCATTGCGCATCGCGTCTGTCGAGGACGAGACCGGCCTCGCGCAGCATCTTCATGTGCCGCGACATCCGGCTCTGGCTCGCGCCGAGGCAGACCATCAGTTCACAGACGCAATACTCGCCCCCGCCCCAGACAAGGGCGAGCGCGGAACGGCGGGTCGGGTCACAAAGGGCGATCAGTATGTCCTGCATACCGGCTTGATATGCTATCTGACGCATATGCGCCTTGATTTATATCAATCGAGCATTAAACCTCAGGGTATTCGCGACGCATGCTTCGACCGCGCTGAACCTGAGAACAGGGTCGCCATCGTGGAACGCTCGAGTGCGCGTGCGACTTGATCGGGCATGAACTATCGAGACCCGTGCGATTAGTTGCGTCGGGACAACGTCAAGGTGATGATCCGCATATCCGCGCCTGCTGGAGGACAAGACCTTCATGTCGGTGCCGACTGGGAGGCGTCAAGCGATTTCCAGCTCATCGCCGGGACCAACCATGATCTCGGCAAGGCGAACGGCGCTTCCGCGAGGATCTTTACGCCCGTCTCAACCTCTGAAACTTTGAGCTCCCGAGCTTCAGAGAGCGACGCGAAGACACGGACAGACGGGCGCTTATCGAACGTACAACCGGACGACGGGAATGTCCGTGATCATGGTTCATTCCTCGATCATCTTCAGCGCAGCTTGGCGATCCCCCGGCTTCAATTTTAGGAAAAGACTGCGAGCAGACTTGATGTCGCGCTCTGTCCCGCTCTCCGCTGCTGTTTTTAGCGCTACGGTAACGGGATGATCTGGGCCCGATATAAAGGCAAGTGCTTTAGCCAGGCGCCCCATGGAGGCGCGGTCGATCGATGTTTCTGCCATGTCGAAAGTCCTCAGTGGTGGATTTCTCTATAGCGCAATCCGCGCCGGACGAGACTTGATTAAAGAACTATTAGTTGTGGCTTGAGGTCCAATCAACATGAGTGGTTGGCCCGCACGGGAACAGCACCCCTTATGCGTTGAGATCCATCAATTGCAAGGGCGTGGACGCATGGACGGACTCCGAGTTACCCCGAGGATTATCATCGCGGCAGCGTTTGGCAGTCTTGGCAGGCCGCGATCGCGCCGCGCCCCGCCGGGCCACGCGTCCGACGACTGCCAGCAAGCTATTGTAGCGCACATGATTGTCCAGGCCCTCTCATTTGTTTGTCGTTGATAGCTTCTACTGTGCATGAACAGCGTACGGTCGGGCGTTTTTGGCTCAAGCTGCAGTCGTGATTGACACATCTCGGCGGCCGGAAACACCGCAATGCGGTTGTGCTGATGGCCGAGACATGACGGTCAGAATGGGGCCAGATCTCTCCGCACACGATCAATCTGCTGAAGGGCGAATTCGCTTCATTCTCACCGTCGTGAGGCATTGGCTATCATATGCAGAACTGACCCGAAGGAG
>CAZMAC010000338.1:0-4084 GCA_964564085.1 uncultured Hyphomicrobiaceae bacterium | reverse complement strand
AGGTTCTCAACGCCTCCGACACGCAATATCTGAGTTTCGAGATTACGTCTGAAGGTCCGGACGCACAAACCGGCATCGATGAGACCGCTGTTTATCTGTTTGAGCTGCGTATGATGATCCCGAAGCAGGCGGGCAAAGTCCTGGTTGATGTGAGGGATATCCCCTCATCCGAAATCTTTGCGTCCTGGCTCACGAAATGGAGGGGACAAGAGCGGCCACAACTCGATCCGTGGCTGGAAGCTTCAGTTCAACTCGATAACAGCAAATGGCTGAATCTGGAGGTTGCGCCCCTGCTGACCCCACCATCCTTCGCCCTTCTTCTCATACCCGTGGCCACCATGCTCGCTATCTTCGGGTCAGCCATGATCATCATCATCCGGTACATTACGCGGCCGATTAAAGATTTGGCAGATGCCGCAGACGCTTTTGGCCGTGGTGAGGAGATCAAGCCCGTATCTACGAGAGGACCGGACGAAATCCGGCAGGCAATTGAAGCGTTCAACAATATGCGCGAGCGCCTGTCCCGCTTTGTTCTGGACCGGACGAAAATGCTTGCGGCCGTCGGCCATGATTTGCGCACACCGATCACCACGATGCGCCTTCGCGCTGAATTCATCGACGATGAGGAGACGAGAATCCGGGTCCTCTCCTCTTTGGAGGAAATGCAGCAAATGACCGAGGCAGCCTTAAGATTTGCCAAGGAAGAAGCGGTATCAGAGCCGACAAAAACCGTTGATCTGAACGCTTTGGTCCAGACAGTGTGCAGCGATCAGGCCGATATGAGTCGGGATGTAAGCTATCAGGAAAATGGCCGTCTGCTTTACCGCTGCCGCCCCAACAGCTTGAAACGCGCCGTGCGCAATCTCGTCGAGAATGCCGTCATTCATGGCAAAAGCGCTCGCGTTTCCTTAAATGGTCCGACCGGGGAAGTCTGGATCACCGTCGACGATGCGGGGCCAGGGATTCCGGAACAACATCTGAATGAGGTCTTTACGCCATTTGTCCGGCTCGATGAGTCGCGCGGCCAGGAAACCGGTGGCATCGGTTTGGGTCTTGCGATTGCACGCTCGATTGTTCGAGGCCATGGCGGCGATATTCAAATTGCGAACAAGCCTCAAGGCGGATTGCGCGCAACCGTCAGGCTCCCGGTGCTTTGATTCGCGGCCCGGGCTCGAGATGATTTAGAATGAGGTAAATCCAAAGTTACCGGCAGCATTCAAGTTCAACCGGTCGCCAGCGGGATGGCCGAGGGAAACTCCGCACCTGTCTATAATCCGATGCAGCAAATGGACGTTAAACGCCAAAGCCAAAAGAAATATTCGCCAAATTCTTCTTCATCTGGTTGGTAATCTTTAAACCTGCCCGCGATACAATCGCATGCAAAGGCCGCCATGCGGGTCAGGACCATTCATGTTTAAGCCTGGAGCCAATAGTAGTCGTACAATCCGGATTCAAAGCCGCTTCTCCATCCCGCGCAGTGAAGGCCGGCATCGTGTTGAGATTGCCGGCAAGCTCATTCTGCCCCCCCAAAACACCATTACTATCGATTGCCTGATCATCGATTTATCAATCGGTGGGGCCAAAGTCGAATTACTTGAGATGCGGCAATTACCGATCCAAATCCTGTTATTCGAAAACTTAAGACAAAATATTTATGAATGCCGCGTAAAATGGCAGGACAAACAAAAAGCCGGCTTAAGCTTTGTCGATATCTATTCGAAATCCGCGCGCCGTGCCTTGATCGACGACTACTCACTTGGTCTGATTGAGAACGAGCAAAGCAGTCAAAATCTGGCGAAAACCTCACCCCCTCCCTCCACCGAAGAGGAGTGATACAAGTCAGGCCGGACTAAAGTCTTTTCCATTCTGATTGAATTTGAACGCGGCTCTAGCTTATTCTTTTAATGCGCATTTTATCCGAAAACCGGTTCCTATCCCCGTCTCCAGGGGGACATACTTTTCGGAATGCGCTTTAGAAATCCGACGCGATCCCGCCTTTTTCCCAATCCCCATAACGTGTCGGCTCCAGGCCGTCAGCTCTGCCGACCTCTTTCGGTAAGGAAGCCTCATCTTTTGCCGCCTTGGCCCGTCTCACCTCGGCCTCGGCAAGGGCGCGCTCGGCCGGGGTCGATGGCACCGCCTGTTTTTCCGGATCAGGCCGCTCATCCGCGGCCCGCCGATGGTTCTTGCTCATGATTTGGCACTCCGCATTTCTCGCATTATATCTGACTGTTGGCACCAACCGTCAAGAATCACTCCGGAAACGGGCGGCGCACATTCGAATAGGGTTCGTTATCAAACGTCCTTTGAGGCAATACCATGAGCTATTTTCGCACAACCTTGCTCCTTGCCGTGCTCACAGCACTGTTTATGGCTGTTGGCTTTTTGATTGGCGGACAGACAGGCATGGTCATCGCATTCCTGATCGCGCTTGCTATGAACGTCTTCAGCTATTGGAATTCCGACAAAATCGTATTGCGCATGCATAATGCGCAAGAGGTCGATGCCCGGAGCGCGCCGGAATATTACGACATTGTCCGCCAGCTCGCGGGCAATGCCGAGCTGCCCATGCCGAAAGTCTACGTCATTCACACAGATCAGCCTAACGCCTTTGCGACGGGGCGGAGTCCTGAAAATGCGGCTGTGGCAGCGACGACCGGGTTGCTTGAGCGTTTATCGAAAGAAGAAATGGCAGGGGTTATGGCTCATGAGCTGGCCCATATTAAAAACCGCGATACACTGACCATGACGATTGCAGCCACTATTGGCGGTGCGATCTCAATGCTTGCGAATTTCGGCCTCCTCTTTGGCGGCGGCCGAAACAATAATAGCGGTTTCGGGATCATCGGCACCTTGCTCATGGTTTTCCTGGCACCCCTTGCCGCCGGCGTCATTCAGATGGCGATCAGCCGCTCACGTGAATATGAGGCCGATAAGATGGGCGCGTATATTTGCCAGCGCCCGCTCTGGCTCGCCTCCGCGCTTGAGAAAATCGCCATGGCTGCCGGGCGCATTCCTTATGGCCGCGCAGAGCGCAATCCCGCCACGGCCCATATGTTCATTATCAACCCGCTGACTGGCCAGGGGATGGATAATCTCTTCTCAACCCACCCGAATACGGAGAACAGGATCGCGGCGCTTCACAGGATCGCACAGGAGATGGGAAATATGCAAAACGCTCCCCTCACCAGCCAGAGCGGAGGACCCTGGGGCGGGTCTTGGAGCGGAGATCAGGGACCGTGGAGCTGAGCGGTATCTGTTAATGCTGCAAGCTCCACAAAATAGAACAAGTCTTGTGAGCCTAATTCTTCATCGCGGCAGATGCCGAACCAGCAGACTGGCTAAGATGTGTTCGAGTCATTGCTATTTGCGCCGAATGAGGATCGCTTGAGCGCCCAGGAGCGTGCAGGATTGAAGGCCCGCCGTATGGCCGTCAATCTTGTTACTGACGTCCTGGCGCAAAAACATCCGCTCGACGAGACGTTCGAACGGCTTACATCGGAGGAACGTTTCGCAGAATTGGAGCAGCGTGACCGCGCTTTTGCCAGAGCGATCGCTGCGACAGCTCTTCGGCGCAAAGGCCAGCTTCTTGAAATCATCAAGACCTTCATCGAAAAGCCACTGCCCGAGAAACGCGGCCGGCTCGATGCTATCCTGCTCTGCAGCGCGGCGCAGCTTGTCTTTCTGAAATCCCCGCCACACGCCGTCATCAATTTGGCTGTCTTCCAGGTCAAGGAGGACTCGCAAGCGCGCCGCTTTGCCCGTCTGTCGAACGCAATCTTACGGCGCATCTCCGAACGAGGCGCCGCCATCGCCCTTCAGCAGGATGCGGCAAAGCTCAATACGCCGGACTGGCTCCGGGAGAGCTGGATGAGCGCTTATGGCCTGGAAGGCGCAGAACAGATCGCCCTTCAGCATATGAACGAGCCGCCGCTCGACCTGACCGTTAAATCGGATGCCGAGGATTGGGCGAAAAAGCTTGACGGCATTGTTCTTCCAACCGGCAGTGTCCGGCTGAAGGCAAAAGGGCGTGTCGAGGAATTGGAGGGTTTTGAGAGCGGCGCGTGGTGGGTTCAGGACGCGG
>CAZMAC010000337.1:0-4121 GCA_964564085.1 uncultured Hyphomicrobiaceae bacterium | reverse complement strand
TAGACGTTTTCAACCCTGAATTGACCTGGATGCCATTACGGTCGTGTTTGATTTAGGCTGCATCCAGATTCAGGCTGTCGATATTCGGGCGCCGTCCGACGGCCAGCAATAGATGTGATCCCTCAAGCGAGTACGACTCGCCGTCTTTGGAAAAGGTAACGCGTATGCCTCCTGCAAAGGGCTCGGTGCGCTCCAGGCGGGCCTTGTCGAGAATTCGTACCCCTTCCTCGGTCAGCCGCTTGATCACGAGCCCGCGGACTTCTTCATCGTCACGGCCAAGGGGGACAGCCGCTTCGATGACCGTTACATCGCTTCCAAGACGCCGGTGCGCCTGCGCCATTTCAAGACCGATCGGGCCTCCGCCTATGATGATTAGGTGCGGCAGAAAACCGGGTGCTTCGAAAATGGTTTCATTGGTAAAGAAAGAAATACTGTCCAGACCAGGGATCGGCGGCACAGCGGGCGATGAGCCTGTCGCGACGACAAAGCGGCGCGCGCGGATTTCATGATCTCCAGCCACAACGGTTGAGCGGTCCTTAAAGGAGGCCTCCGCCAGAATGACCTTCACGCCCATTCCGGTGAAACGTTCGACCGAGTCATTGGGGGCAATCGCCGCGATGACTTCATGAACGTGGGCTAGGACGGCATGATGATCGATTTCGGGCTCGACTGGTGTAATGCCGAACGGTGCGGTCGTGCGCATGGCCTGCGCGTGTTTGCCCGCCGCCAGCAGGGCCTTGGACGGCACACAGCCGTAATTCAGGCAATCACCGCCCATTTTGTGGCGTTCGATCAGCACCACCTCCGCGCCGAGCTGTGCGGCCCCGGCGGCCACCGATAAGCCTCCGGATCCCGCGCCGATGACACAAAGGTCAGGTGTGAGTTTTTCTGACATTGATAGTCCCCCGTATTCGCCGCGACTGCTCGATCAGGCCGATTCAGGCTTGCGTTTCCAAACTCTTTTAACGATTGCAGGGATCAGCGCAACGACGCCGAGAGCGGCAAAGGCGGCAAGTAATTCAGGCGTGACGAAACTCGAAGGATTGAGATCGAAGGAACACGCGCCCGCGGCCGTGTTTTGCGCGAGACATTGCTCATAGGCTTCTTGCTGAGCAGCCAGAACGCTGTCCAGACCGGCACCCGTTAGAGCGAAGGCAAATGTGCCCGGGATAATGCCAATAAAGGTCGCTATGACATAGTCTCTGAGTTTTACCCCGAGCAAAGCGGGCGCCAGATTGACGAGCCAGAACGGGAAGGCGGGCACGAGCCGCAGAAAAAGTAAGTAGCTGATGGCGTTTTCCTGAAAACCGGCACGGAGTTTGTCGAGCCATGGCCCTGCCTGGCGCGCCAGCGTTTCGGCAAGCGCCGTTTTTGCCAGCAGAAAAATGATGACAGCGCCCACGGTTGCAGCTGTGACGGTTGTCAGCCCGCCAGCAAACCAGCCAAACAAAAAGCCGCCCGTCAGCGTCAATGGGGCGGCCGCGGGCAGGGACAGCGCGACGACAGCCGCATAAATCCCGGCATAGGCAAGAATTGCCAGGAGGAAATTCTCCGAAACCCAGCTTCTAAGCGTTTCGCGATGCTCGGCCAGCTTTTGCAAGGAAAGATAATCGAGCACGCCGGACTGCCAGACAATGATTGCCGCCCCGACGATGAGAACGAGCGGCAAAAGCCTGACGCCAAGCGATTTGCGCCCCGCAGGTTTTTGCGCGTCTGAGATATCGGTCTGCTCGTGCATCGAACACCCTTTCTTGAGGTCGGAGCTGGTTATGTTAGCAGCCACAAAATACGCCAGCTTGCGCCTCTTGGTTAGGGGCCTTCAAAGCAAAGTGAAGCATTGTCAGCTAAAGTGAGCGTCCAGTGTCCGTTTGAGCGAGGCCCATATTGACGATTCCGGCCAAGGGCAAGGGAAAATCGTACTGCGTATTTGACTTCTGCCCTGGCGCACACCTATATCACAGGAATTTGACGGATAACGCCGGACGCACACTGCCACGTTAATATTAACAAGCGGTGCACAACCAGCCAGGTAAGACTATGACTAAACGCACTTATCGTCCAAGCGCATTGAGACGAAAGCGCCGGCACGGCTTTCGTGTGCGAATGTCGACCAAACAGGGCCAGCGTATTCTGGCGCGGCGCCGCGCAAGAGGGCGGAAGAAACTGACCGCTTGAGCTAGATCAACCTGCGTTCAAGTAGAGTCACTTTAACGCAGAAAAGTTGATCTATTTCAAAAGGATAGAGCAACTGTCCGCGTCCAATTGGACGCGCGTTGCTCTGGGGTTTCGGAAGGAGCGCCTTTTGGGATTGAAAACGCTCACAAGCCGGAAAGAGTTTGACCGATTGCGCAGCGGCCGGAAATGGGTGGCAAAGGGATTTATTTTGCAAGGAATGCCGCAACAGCCTGAGACAGCCGCTGGCCAGCCGCGATTCGGCTTCGCTGTCGGAAGCAAAGCGCTCGCTGGTGCGAAGCCGGGTGGGCGTGGCAAACGCGCTGGTGCTGTTATACGCAATCGCGCAAGACGGCGGCTGAAAGAAGCCGTGCGTCTTGTTTCGCTGCAATACGCGCAACCAAATTACGATTATGTGGTCATCGGACGCAGGGAAGCTCTTCACCAACCCTTCCACGATCTGCTAGAAGATTTCAAACTCGCATTCGAGAGAGTCAACAGCGCACGGCACGAAAGTGATGGCATTCCGCCCAAAAAGATTGGTAAGCCGTCAACCAGATATACCCAACGGCAAAATGAAAGATTGAAGCGGAGAGCTGGTCAGCCTCTTGCTCAAGGCGATCGCGAATGATGGACGAAAATAATCGTAATTTCTTACTTGCGCTGGTGCTTTCCGTATTGGTGATTTTCACTTGGCAAGCCTTGTTTGTGCCGCGCGAAGATCCTCAACTGGCCGAGCAGCAACGAGCTCAGCAGACGCAGCAGGCACAAACGCCTGCCAGCCAGCCAAATGTGACGCCCCAGCCAAGTGCCGGTGGCGCTCCGACGGCGCCGGGCTCGGTTGCGCCTTCAATTCCTGCAGGCGCGCCGGTGGTGAAGCCGCGTGGCGCCATCTTGAAGGAAGCACCGCGCATCCCGGTCTATACGCCGAGCCTTCAGGGCTCGATCGCGCTCAAGGGCGGACGGATTGACGATCTCACATTCAAACACTTCAAAGAGACGGTAAAGCCGGCCAGCGAAAGAGTGACCTTGCTGTCGCCGTCGGGAAGCCAGAAGCCTCATTACGCGGAGTATGGCTGGTCGGTTGCGGCGAATGCCGGCGTCACGGTCCCAAGCGCGGAGACGGTATGGACGGCGGATACGCAAGGGCCATTGACACCGGACACCCCCCTTACGCTTAGCTATGACACTGGCGAGGGCTTGATTTTCCGGCGGACGATCTCGGTGGACCAGAACTATATGTTCACCGTGACCCAGCAGGTCGAGAACAATACGAACAGCCAGGTCACGCTTTACCCTTACGCTCTGATCGCACGCCACGGGCAGCCGCAAACGTCTGGGATGTTCATCCTCCATGAAGGCCTGATCGGCGTCATGGGCGAGGAGGGGCTGCAAGAGATCGACTATTCCGATGCCGCCGAAGCCGGCACGACGACCTTCAAAGCGACATCCGGCTGGATCGGCATCACCGACAAATACTGGGCAACGACGATTATCCCGGACCAGAAAGCGCCTTATGAAGCGCATTTCCGTTCTTGGACCACGAATAGCCGCCCTGACTTTCAGACGGATTTCCTGCTTGGTCCCGTCAATGTCGATCCCGGCGCGACGCAATCCGTTTCTTCGATGCTTTTTGCCGGCGCAAAGCAAACGGATCTGATTGATGGCTATGAAGAAAAGCTCGGGATCAACAAATTCGAGCTGCTCATCGATTGGGGCTGGTTCCACTTCATCACCAAACCGCTCTTTTATGCGCTCGACTTCTTTAACAAGCATGTCGGCAACTATGGCGTCGCCATTCTGATCGTCACGGTGCTCATCAAACTCGCCTTCTTCCCGCTGGCGAATAAGTCTTATGAGTCGATGAGCAAGATGAAGAAGCTCCAGCCGGAGATGATGCGCCTTCGGGACCGGTTTAAGGACGACCGCGTCAGGCAGCAGCAGGCGAT
>CAZMAC010000336.1:0-4130 GCA_964564085.1 uncultured Hyphomicrobiaceae bacterium | reverse complement strand
GAAGCATGGCCCCGTGAAGACGGGGCTGGATACCGGTTCGCCGCTCGGAAAGCGCTGTAAAACAAACAGTTAGAGCCGGCGATCCGATTCAATCGAATCGGGTTAGGCTAGATCAGAAGGCAAGTCAGTGCTTCGTAATAAACTCGAAGAACTTGAGCATTCGCTCGCGGCAATCGAGACGGAGCCGAAAATGCGTATTGGCGGTTGTGTTACCGCCGTCATGCCTGGCTATTGCCGCGTTTCGGGCCTCTCCCAGTTCGTCAAGCTTGGTGAATGCGTGCGTCTCGTCTCGGGCAGCTATTCTCAACTCGGCGAGGTCGTGCGTATCGATGAGACCGGCGCAAGCATTAAGACCTTCGAGCCTGCGATCGATGCGGGCATCGGCACGACTGCCTGGTGGCAGGGCCCTGTCACGATAAGCCCGGATCGATCCTGGAAGGGACGGATCCTGAATGCGCTTGGGAAGCCGATCGACGGGGCTGGACCGCTAACGAGCGGCAGCCGCTCAATCTCGACGGAGCGCGAACCGCCTTCGCCGATGCTCCGGCAAAGGGTTAAAACGCAGATCAAGACCGGCGTCAGGGTTATCGATCTGTTCACGCCTCTTTGCGCCGGGCAACGCGTCGGTATTTTCGCCGGATCCGGCATCGGAAAATCCACGCTTTTGAGTATGCTTGCAAGATCCCGTGGTTTCGACACGGCCGTGATTGCGCTGGTCGGCGAACGCGGACGAGAAGTGCGCGAATTTCTGGAAGACTCGCTTGCCGATGAACGCGAACGTGCGATCGCGGTTGTCTCAACAGGCGATGAGAGCCCGATGATGCGCAGGCTGGCGCCAAAAACTGCGATGTGTATAGCCGAATATTACCGGGATCTTGGTGAGAATGTTCTGCTGATCATCGACTCCATAACGCGGTTTGCTCATGCGGCGCGTGACGTCGCGCTCGCGGCCGGCGAACCTCCGGTTGCAAGGGGGTACACGCCGAGCGTATTCAGTGACCTGCCGAAACTGCTCGAACGCGCCGGACCCGGCGAGGAAGGTAGCGGTTCCATAACGGCGATTTTTTCGGTGCTCGTCGATGGCGATGACCACAATGAGCCGGTTGCCGACAATATACGCGGGACATTGGATGGGCATATCGTGCTCGACCGCGCGGTCGCCGATCAAGGGCGCTTCCCGGCAGTTAACATTATGAGTTCGGTCTCGCGTCTGGCCAATTCCGCCTGGTCGGAAGACGAGCGCAAATTGGTCTTTCAGCTGCGCGGCATGATTTCCCGCTATGAGGATACGCGCGACCTACGCCTCATGGGCGGTTATCATCGGGGAGCTGATCCGGAAATGGATAGAGCCATCGAACTTGTGCCTCACATCTATGAAGTCATGAAGCAGACGATTGAGGACGCCCCGAGTATCAATGCATTTCAAGAGGTCGCCGACGCCCTGGCGGCCGCAACGAGCGATAAGCCGAAGCCACCAAGTTCTTCATCAGCATGACTTCGGTTTGGCGCAGAGCGTTCCACAGCTGGCCGCCGAAAGTTGCCGAAATCAGCGTTTCAGTTCGCTCCGATAAATTCCTGCGCCTCGCCGATGGATGGGAAGCGGCGAGGCCCCAGCAGAGTTTCGACAACGACGGAGCCATCTCTGAAGAGCACGTAATCTCGGCCATTCAGAGCGCCGCGTGTAACGATTTCATTGGATGAGCGTTGCGGCATGAGCATCGGCGTTTGCGGGCGGGACGCTTTTATTGGCGCGGATGGCGGCCGCTGGACGGGGCGGCTCGTCTTGGGCTGTTGGCGAGTTTGATTCATATTTCCGGTCATCTTGCTCAAAAGCCGGAGCGCCTGCTCTGCCAGGCCGAGGAGGGCGATCCCGAACCCGGTAATAATCGCATTCTCGCCGATCAGCGTAATAATACTTGCCGGGTCGCGCGCGCGTCCCGAGAGTCCGCCATCAAGCATAAGTGGCGCGATTAATGGGTAAGACAGTACGAATCCCCACCCTAAAGTTACAATTAAAAGACCAACCCAAGTTAACCTTGGAAGCGGCATTTTCAGACCCTTACTTCAATATTGCCAGATGCATATATGAACGCGATTTTTACTAAATCAAATTTCACAAGAATTGTGAGGTCGCTTATTAACCAAATAAAAATTCTTCTCTAAAGGTACCGGACCCCCCGGGCAATCACTACAGTCCAAGGGTGATAACAGAACATGCCCACAACTTGAAAACTGATTCTTAGGGGTTTGCGAGTATCAATCTCATCTAGCGAAGTTATCCACTTCACCCGTTGGATATCAAATGTTCCTGATCCCCAAGCGGTCTCTCGCGGCCATTCATATTCTCAACAGGAGGCAGGCATGACGAATTCTTTAGAGGCGCGTGCCAAGGACCTCGTAAGTCCCAATTCAGGTATCGCCAACGACTACCTCAATCATTTCAACGAAATTCTGCTCCTAATAGAGAATTTGCCCGTTCTTCTGCCGGAAATGCTCGACGAGCTGATGGCCTGGAAGCCGATCGGATATCGGGAATATTTCGAGCATTCTGCACTGCCTGGCGGCAAGCAAGCTGTTGAAATTTATGACAATCTTGACGAAGCCTTCCGGCGGGATTTTGAGTCCATGATCGAGCTTCTCGATCAGGTCGTTCTTCGCAGCATCGATCTCGTCGTCGAACATCGGGCGCCTGACGGCACGCTGGACCCTGCCGGCATCGAAGATATCTGCGAGCAACTTGCCGCCGATATGCGCGTCGTCCTGGATCGCGCAGCGGACCTCGTCAATTTCGGTCATGCGCCTCCGCTTGAACGGCCACAGGAAATGGCCGACCGGATCCTCTCTGCAAAAAGCGCGTGACCCGACTTGGTAAAGATGAAAGCTGGCTCCGATGGATGAATTGCTGAGTGATTTTTTAGCTGAGACGTCCGAACATCTGGAGGGAGTTGAAACTCAGCTTCTCCAGTTTGAACGAAATCCGACCGACGCCTCTCTGGTCTCGGGGATTTTTCGGCTTGTTCATACCGTGAAAGGTACTTCAAGCTTTCTTGGCCTCGACCGGCTTCAGCATGTCGCTCATGCCGCGGAGAACCTCCTGGGGGATTTGCGTGACGGCGTACCGCCGACGCCTGAATCCGTTTCGGTCATTCTCGCCGCGATTGACCGGATCAAGGCGATACTGCATGAGATCGAAGCGCTCGGATCCGAACCTGCCGGTGACGACTCGGAATTGATTGCGCAATTGGAGGCCCGTGTCGCGGCAAATGCCGGGGCAAAAAGTGATGTTGCCGGCGATCCGGGCTCAACCGCACAAAACGATCAAGCCGAGCTGGAAGAAAAGACGCCGTCGGATGAAGAGCCGGAAGCCAGCCAGAAAACAGCGCCTGACGCCGCTGCAGCTCAGGCTTTGGATCAGCCGTCCGGCGCGAAAAAAGCCGATGACAAGAGCAATGCCGATAAGCCTGCCACAACGGCGAAGAGTACCGGAAATCAGTCGAGCGGCCGGAGCACCGAAACGATACGGGTGACCGTCGATACCATCGAACGCATCATGCAGCTGGTCTCCGAGCTCGTGTTGAACCGGAACCAGCTCCTTGAAATCACGCGCAATCGCGAGAATGACGAAATCAAACCGCCTTTGCAACGGCTCTCAGGCCTGACGACGGACCTGCAGGATGCGGTGATGCGGGCGCGGATGCAGCCCGTCGGCCGTTTGTTCGCAAATCTGCCTCGTTTGATGCGCGAGCTGTCCAGCGACCTCAAAAAGAAAATCAATCTCGTCACGGAAGGCGCAGATACCGAGCTTGACCGTCAGCTCATCGAAGTTCTGCGCGATCCGCTGACTCACATCATTCGCAATTGCGCCGATCATGGGATCGAGACGCCGGAGGAAAGACTTGCAGCCGGCAAGCCGGAAGCCGGCGAGGTGATTGTGTCTGCCTCGCACGAAGCAGGCCAGATCACGATCGACATTAAAGAAGACGGGCGCGGCCTCAACCTTGAACGCATCAAGGAAAAAGCCATCGCGAACGGTGTAGCGACAGCCGAACAGATCGAAAAGCTGAGCACGGAGGAGATTTGCCGATTCATTTTTGCTGCCGGTTTTTCTACTGCCGCGAGCGTAACGAGCG
>CAZMAC010000335.1:0-4132 GCA_964564085.1 uncultured Hyphomicrobiaceae bacterium | reverse complement strand
ACTTTCCAGTCTTCTGGCAGGTGGGGCACGTTGAGCGATGTCGCGGCCCGGATATCTTCCCGGTCGTAATTCGGCTGGACCGGTTGGGAATGCATCGAGGCGCGCAGAAGCGCGGCGCGGTGCGCGCGCGCGGCTTCATCGACGTAGGCCGGCATCGCCGAGGCTGCCGTGCCGTTCCAACGGCCCATCGATACGAATTCGACATGAGCAAGCCAGCCAAACGCGATCAGAACCACGACAGCAGCAACTTTGCGGAAAGTTGCAAAATACCGGTCCCGTCCCAAAGCGCGCTCAAGCCGGCGGGCCGTGTCCTGTGTTTCAATCTTCACGACCGGGGGCTGCTCGGACATGACAAGCCGTAACTCGTCGCGCCCACGCAGATCAGCCATCACTCTGGCCGCCAGGGCCGGGTGCTTGGAAAGATAGGCTTCGACGGCGATACGGCGCGCGGATGTCAACTGATCGTCGACATAGGCGTGCAGATCGGCTTCGCTGATGGAGTCAATCGGATGAGTCATTGTTCCCTCCGACGATTTTAAGATGCGGAGCGCGCGGGGCCGTTGGTTTGGACGACGCCGTTCCGCCGTGATTTTCGAAGGCGCGCAGGGCCGCTCTGGCCCGCCCGAGACGGGACATCAGCGTTCCGACCGGGATGCCGAGCGTGGAGGCAGCCTGCTGATAGGTCAGGCCTTCGATGGCGATGAGATGAAGCGCGGTGCGCTGCTCTTCTGGTAGGGCTATAAAGCTCTGGCGAAGCTGGGCAAGCCGGACATGATGCTCTTGCGGGGGTGTCTGGGAGTCATTGGTGGCTTCGGACGTGATTGCGAGCGTGGCTTTTTCTGCTTTCCGCTTCCGAACGCCATCGATGAAACAATTATGCAGGATCGAAAGCAGCCAGGGCCGCAGCTCCTTATCTTTTTTGAATGAAAAACGCTTTTCATAAGCCCTGAGCAGGGCGTCCTGGACCAGTTCTTCCGCTTCAACCGGATCGCGCGTCAGGACCAATCCGTAGCGCCTCAGCGCCGGGAGTTGTCCGATCACATCAAACTGGCCATTTCCTTGCGTCATACTTTGTATACGAAGCTGCGCAGGATTTAATCCCGGACGCATAAAATTTTTTTAAGCGCTGCGATCACCTACCCTATTTCGCTGAATTAAAAAGATAATTTTACGGCTCTTTCTTACAAGGCCACCTTCTGGCTCTCCAAAATGGCGGCGCGGCGCGCCTTTTCCTTCGCCTGAGCGTCCCGCCATGTGAAAAGACCGACACCTGCGATCACCAGCATCGTGCCCAAAGCGTCGGGTAGCGTAAATGGCTCGTTAAGAAGCAGGATCGCCATAACGATGGTGGCGCAGGGGCTTAACGTCCCGATCACGGACACGGCCTGCGGTCCGACGCGATCGATTGCGGCGTTGAGCATGAAAGACGGCAGTACCGTTGAAATGATCGAAAGCATTGCGGCGATCCCCAGAATGCGCCACGAAACGTCAAACAGAACGGCGATATGACTCTCGACCATAAAATGAATAAGGACGCCCAGGCTCGCGCCAGTCATGGCGATGCAGGTAAAAATTCGGGGGCCCATTTGCCCGATCAGCGGTTTGGCCAGAAGCTGGTAAAGCGCAAAGCAGAAGGCGGCGCCGAGGACGAGCAGGGTTCCGAGCGCGGCCTGCTCGCCGGTGGCGGTTGCGCCTTCGAAAAAGATCACGGAAATGCCCGCATAGGCAAGACAGAGCGCGCCGACGCCCCAGCTCGTAATGCGGCCGCCGAAAAACAGCGCGCCAAGGAACATCACGAAAAATGGGTAGGTGAATAGTACCAGCCGTTCGAATTGTGCCGTGAGATAGACAAGGCCTTCAAAGTCGAGATAGCTGGCTCCGTAATAGCCCAATACGCCAACAAGTATGGCGGCGATGAACTGCCGGCGATTTGGCAGCGGACGCCCCTCCCGGCTGCGGCTCTGCCAAGCGAGAACGCCAATAACCAAATATATCGGGACTGCGAAAGCCATGCGCAGGGCTAGGAGTGCGATCGCGTCAATTTCGGGCGTACCGTCGACGCCATAGGCCAGCTTGATGAAGATCGCCTTCATCGAAAACAGGACGGCCCCGAACGCAGCGAGAAGATAGCCGACAGTGGGCGTTTCGGTGGAGGTGGGCAAAGCTGTCGGTTGAGCCATGACAGATCCAAAATCGCGGGTGCAATCTTAATTGCATACAATTACGCATAGGTCACCAAATACACACTGAAATCCTGTTCTACAGCATATCGGCACGGAAAACCGGTTCACAGTTTTGCCGAGGATGCTTTAGACTCCGCCGATGAAACAAATACAAGATTGGCGTGAACGCCTTCTCACCGAAAAACGCGAATTGGAAAGCCTGAGCGACGATGCCAGCGATGCGCGTGGCACGGTCGAACTCGATCAGCAGGGCGTCGGCCGGCTGTCACGGATGGACGCCATGCAACAGCAGGCCATGGCGATTGAGTCCGAGCGCCGGCGGCGTCTGCGGGTCAAACAAATCGATGCGGCCTTGAGCCGGATCGAGTCCGGTGATTTTGGCTTTTGCGTCCGATGCGGCGATGAGATCCCCGAGGCGCGGCTGGAGGCCGATGCGACAAGCGCCATGTGCGTTGCCTGCGCGAGCGGAAAGAGCGGTTAATTCGGCTTATGGGACAAGTGCAGTCGCAACCTCGGCGTATGATCGCGTGAGGCGTCATGCAGAGCTGTCTAACGCAGTCTGCAAACAGCTAACCGTCTGCTCATCGAAACCGACCAGTTTGACCTGAACCTCGCGCGCCTTTCCTTCCTGCAAACAGACATCGACGGCTTCGCGGCAAGCCTCTTCAAGCGGATAGCCGTAAATCCCTGTGCTGATCGCCGGAAAGACGATGGATTTGCAACCATTTTCGGCGGCGAGATTGATCGCGTCGCTATAGGCGGAGCGTAGCAGTGTGCGCGCTTCGTCGGGCGCATAGCGCGCATAAACAGGGCCGACCGCATGAATGATATGCCGTGCGCTCGCAATGCCGAAAGCGGGGGTTATGACGGCCGAGCCAGTTGCGCAATGGCCGATTGCTTGGCAAGCCTCAGTCAGCTCCTTGACACCGGCCGCGCGGAAAATCGCTCCGCACACACCGCCCCCCATCGCCAGCTCGCTATTGGCCGCATTGACGATGGCATCTGCCGGAATCTGCGTGATGTCGCCTTGAATGACTTCAACCCACTGTATGTCAGATTGCGTCATGATGGCACGTCCATTTCGTTAGAAAATTTGCTTTTCTGGCTGTCGCCAAGGGTGCGCCTGATGATGCATTTCTGCAAGGCGTTATCCGTCCCAAAATCAAATGAACGGATTTCCGGTTCTGCGGTCCTTCTCCAAAAAATATGAACCTCGCCATCTTACACAGGATCCCAATCCATCCCATTTCGTTTTGAACATGTTATGAAGGAGACCGCTTGTGATATTTGGATCGCGTTCGCGCATTGAGCCCGGCCCCGGACAGGAATCCGTATGGGACTATCCGAGACCGCCAGCTTTGGAGCCCGTTCCGGAGCGCTTGCGCGTTATTTTCGCCGGGCAAATCATCGCCGATACGCAATCCGGCTATAGGATGTTGGAAACAAGCCACCCGCCGGTCTATTATCTGCCGCCCGCCGATGTGATGACCGATGCGCTTGAAGCCGCGGCGGGGACCTCTTTCTGCGAATATAAAGGCCGCGCGCAATATTGGTCGATCGTTGTTGGCGACCGCCGCTCGGAGCGCGCAGCCTGGAGCTATCCTGACCCGGTCGCGGACTATCGTGCAATGAAAGACTATTTCGCATTCTACGCACCGCGTGTCGATGAGTGCTGGGTCGGCGATGAGCGCGTGACGCCGCAGGACGGTGATTTTTACGGCGGCTGGGTGACATCCAAGATCGTCGGTCCGTTCAAGGGCGGGCCGGGCACAATTGGCTGGTAACATATATGATGAAAAAACGGACCATCATGACTCTTATTGTGGCGGCGGGCAGTATAGTCGGGATTGCTTTGCTCGCCGGAATTGCCTGGATTGTCATCGTGAACAATGTCGAAACCCCTGCTTACGATGTCGTGACCTCTGACGGCAAAATCGAGATCCGGGATT